>JAZGEB010000116.1:0-2912 GCA_036478515.1 Parvularculaceae bacterium
TTTTTCAACGCGATAAAATCGACCCTGATAAACAGATCGATAATTTTCGCAAAGTCATGGCGGTGACCGCAGAAAAATTTACCGACGGGTCAGTGACAGCGCCGATCGTTTATGTTGCATGGCCTGAAAATGCGGTGCCCTTGCTGGCAGAACGGCCTGGATATCTTGATGCGATCGCCAATTTTTTACCGCCAAATGCGATATTGCTGACCGGCTCGGTGCGGCGCGATGAGATTGGCGGGAAGTTGCGCTATTATAATTCGATGCTGGTGGTGGCAGATGTTTCGGCGACAATGCAGCCGGATCTCCCTGCCCAAGCCATTGAGGCTGGGTTGTTTCGTCAACGCGCTGCGATCGCCAGTTATGATAAGACCCATTTGGCACCTTTTGGCGAATATTTGCCCTTGGCAGGGTTGCTGCGGGCTGTCGGCTTAGCTCAGCTTGCACCCTTTGATGAAGGGTTCACCCCGGGCACGGGGCCGCAAACCCTAGATTTGGGTGCCACCAAAATGGCGCCGAATATTTGCTATGAGACGGTTTTCCCCGGCACGCTTTATCCTAAATCGGACCGCCCGGATTGGCTGTTAACGGTGACCAATGATGCTTGGTTTGGCGATAATGCGGGCCCCAAACAACATCTCGATCAGGCACGGCTGCGGGCGATTGAAACCGGCTTGCCGTTTTTTAGGTCGGCCAATACCGGGATATCAGCAGCGATTGACCCCTATGGCCGGGTGTTAAAGTCTGTGCCGTTATATCAGGAGGGGGCAATTGTCGCAGCATTGCCGGTGGCCGCTGCGCCGCCGCTTTATACGAAGCTCGGCGATTTACCTTATGGGTTGCTGCTGCTGGGGCTTGGGTTTGCTGGGCGGCGAAAAATGACTCAAACGGGTAATTAAGAGCATTTCTCAACTTTTACTTGAATTTTATCATGTATATGATTATGAACGGATTTACACGTTTGGGGTGTAGCCAGTATTAGTACTAGGGCCAGGTTAGCAGTGGAAAAAAGAAAAACACCACATCCGGTTGATGTGCATGTTGGAAGCCGTGTTCGGCTTCGGCGGATGATCACTGGTATGAGCCAAGATAAGCTTGGCGAGGCACTGGGATTGACCTTTCAGCAAGTGCAAAAATACGAAAAAGGCGTCAATCGCATTGGGGCCAGTCGGTTGTTTGAGATCTCAAAAATTCTCGCCGTGCCGATTCAGTTTTTCTACGATGACGCGGACGTCCCGACCCAACCAGGATTTGCCGATGCTGCTGGCTCACCAGAGGCATCGACGAAGGGTCGTGAATTTATGGACCTGTTGTCGAGTCCAGAAGGGGTTCAATTGTGTCGGTCATTTTCCAAAATTCAAGATACGGCTGTTCGCCGCAGAGTACTCGATTTGATCAAGACGCTCGCCGAAGAAGGATAGTGCTTTTGGTCGTCTGATGGTGTCGGCTGACGCATCATTTCCTCATAGACAACATCTATTTTTGTCGCTATGCCACGGCTCAATGGTATAAAGATTTCCTTATATGCCTCCAGGAACGGACCTTGCAGGACCTCGCGAACGGCGTGAGCCCTTGGTTGTCACAAACGAGAAGGAACTTGGCATGAGCCAGTCAACACATGATTTCACCTCCGAAAGTGTTTCGGAAGGCCATCCTGACAAAGTATCAGACCGGATCTCCGATGCGATTGTTGATTTATATTTTCGCGAAAGTGTCGCGGATGGCATGTCGCCTTGGGATGTTCGCGTCGCGGCGGAAACCCTGACCACGACCAACAAAGTCGTGATTGCTGGTGAAACACGCGGTAGCGATAAAATCACCAAGGACATGATCGTTGATGTCACCCGGAATGCCATCAAAGATATTGGCTATGAGCAAGACGGCTTCCACTGGAAAAATGCTGATATTGATGTTTTGCTGCACGCACAAAGCGCCGATATCGCGCAAGGCGTAGATGATGGCAGTGGCTTGCACACACAAGAAGGCGCTGGCGACCAGGGCATCATGTTTGGCTATGCCTGCAACCAAACCCCAGCTTTAATGCCGGCACCGGTTTATTACAGCCACAAAATGCTGCAACGTCTTGCCAAAGCGCGCAAAGTTGAGGGCATCACACAGCTTGGGCCAGACGCTAAAAGCCAGGTGACGGTGCGGTATGAAAACGGCAAGCCTGTCCGCGCGGCTGCTATTGTGCTGTCGACCCAACACCTGGACGAGAGCATGAGTAGCAAGGACGTGGCGGATCTTGTAAAACCTTATATTCATGAAGTACTGCCGGAGGGCTGGATTACGGACGAGACCATCTGGCACATCAACCCGACCGGAAAATTCGTTATTGGCGGGCCGGATGGGGATGCTGGATTGACCGGTCGCAAAATCATTGTCGACACATATGGCGGTGCAGCGCCCCATGGCGGCGGCGCTTTTTCTGGTAAAGATCCAACCAAAGTTGATCGCAGCGCGGCCTATGCGGCGCGCTATCTGGCTAAAAATGTTGTCGCGGCGGGCATTGCCGACTGGGTCAATATTCAGCTCTCTTATGCCATTGGCGTTGCCGACCCAACTTCCGTTTATGTGGACACTGGCGGCAAGGGCGAGGTCGGCGAAGCCAAACTGGCCGCAGCGCTACAGCAAGTCATGGACCTGTCACCGCGCGGCATTCGTGAGCATCTTGGTCTTAACAAGCCGATTTATGAACGCACAGCAGCCTATGGTCATTTTGGCCGCAAACCGCAAGCGGATGGTGGTTTTTCATGGGAAAAAACCGACCTTATTGATGCGTTGAAAAAGGCTGTTGCTTAAATTCGGGGGAAACCCATGAGCGAGCCAAAACATCCCTACCCTGATTATCGCCTCTTTGGCCGGTCTATGGACCGGCCTTTAAAGCCACGTCAACAACGATTGATGACAGA
>JAZGEB010000117.1:0-6040 GCA_036478515.1 Parvularculaceae bacterium
TAATGGGTGATTTTTAGGTGCATTCACTTACCCTCAGATTGTTTTAGACCCCTCACCCGCGCGCAATGGCGCGCTGGCCTCTCCCATTTTTGTGTATTTGGGGGGAGAGGCAATTGTTACAAGCACCGTCCTTCGCCTCTCCCTTGGGAGAGGCACAAATTTTTCTTAAAATTTGGGTGAGGGGTCAATGCTCCCGCCCAAAACCAAATCACTCAATGCCAAATCCCGTCATCCCGGGCTTGTTAAACGCGTATTCGCGTGGCGGCAGTCGTATCGAAGAAACGGGCGAGAGCCCAGGATATCACGAGATGAAGGACGGTGCTGACCTCATGAGATCCCGGGTCAAGCCCGGGATGACAGCTTTGCTTGCGCCGCGCTTAGGCGACTTCAAACAAACCCGCCGCGCCCATGCCCCCCCCGACGCACATGGTACAGACGACATATTTTGCACCGCGGCGTTTTCCTTCGATCAACGCATGGCCAACCATCCGCGCGCCGGACATGCCATAAGGATGGCCGACAGAAATTGCGCCGCCATTGACGTTCATGAGTTCGAGCGGGATGCCGAGTTCTTTTTGACAATAAAGGACTTGCACCGCGAAGGCTTCGTTCAGTTCCCACAGGCCGATATCGTCCATTTTCAGGCCATTGGCTTTGAGCAATTTTGGGATCGCGAATACCGGCCCGATGCCCATTTCGTCTGGCTCTAACCCGGCAACAGCGATGCCGCGATAAATCCCAAGCGGGCTCAAGCCTTTTTTCTCGGCCAGTTTGGCTTCCATCAATACGGCAGCAGACGCGCCATCTGAGAGCTGGCTGGCATTGCCCGCCGTAATAATGCCATCGGGCATTACTGGTTTTAATCCAGCCAAGGCTTCTGCGGTGGTACCCGGACGATTGCCTTCATCTTTTTCAAGGGTGACTTGTTTTTCGGATATGTCGCCGCTTGCTTTGTCTTTGACCATCATCTTTGAGGGCAGCGCAACAATTTCATCATCAAACTTACCGCCACTTTGACCTTCTGCTGTGCGGGTCTGAGACAAAGCGCCATATTCATCTTGCTCTTGGCGCGAAATATTATAGCGCTTAGAGACGATTTCAGCGGTTTCAATCATAGAGATGTAAGCTTGCGGGTGCATCTTCACCAGTTCTTTATCCGCCTGGATACGAAATTCTGGGGTTTGCACCATTGAGATCGACTCAACGCCGCCGCCGATCGTGGTGTCCATCCCGTCACAGATAATCTGCTTGGCCGCTGTTGCGATTGCCATCATTCCTGACGCGCATTGGCGATCAAGGCTCATGCCGGCAACGCTCACCGGTAGCCCTGAGCGCAACACAGCGTTGCGGGCAATATTATTAGCTTGCACCCCCTGTTGCATGGCGCACCCGAGGATCACATCATCGATTTCAGCACCCTCAATTTTTGCTCGTGAAACAGCGTGTTTTATCGCATGTCCCGCAAGTGTCGGCGAAGGTGTGTTATTAAAGCTCCCGCGATAGGCACGGCCAATGGGGGTTCTTGCAGTGGAAACGATGACGGCTTGTCTCATGGGATGTGTTCCTTAAGCTGAGTAATGAGGTGGAAAATTTAGGGCAGTTTTTTTGGCGAAATTTTTATCAATTTTACCAGTTGTCCCGCGCGGTAATTGTTGTGGCGAAATCCAGATTTTTTCAGGCAGCTTGTACCCGGCAAGATGTTTGGCCAGAACCGCTATCAAGCCCTCGCAATCAAACTCTTTGGTTTGTTTGGGATAAATCACGGCCCCAACAATTTCACCAAACCTGTCGTCGGGGACCGAAAACACAGTTACTTCTTGAGTGTCTTCATAATCATGAATCGCACTTTCAACTTCGAGGCAGGAAATATTTTCGCCGCCGCGAATGATCAGATCTTTTAGCCGGTCAACGATATAGACAAAGCCATCCTCATCGATCTTCCCAAGGTCGCCAGTATGAAACCAGCCATCCGAACTCAAGGCCTTGGCAGTTTGGTCGGGTAGGTTTAGATACCCGCGGAAGCAAGCAGGGCTTTTGATGCACACTTCCCCCACCTCTCCTGCTGCCAGCTCTTTGCCTTCCGGGTCGAAGATTTTGATTTCAGTTACTGGTGGGACCACACGTCCAGTTGATTCTGGACGCTCCAAATAGTCACCCAGAAAATTGTGACACCCAAGGGCATTGGTTTCGGTTAAGCCGTATCCTGAAGAAACATTTGCGCTTGGTAGTTTGTCTTTTTGTGCTTGCGCTTGTGACGCCGGGCGCTTTGCCCCGCCAGTGGTAATATCAATCAAGGTGGATAGCTCCCCTGGTTTTGCGGCATCGATAATTTCTTTCGACATCGTTGGGACACTGGTGAAATTGGTCAATTTCTCAGCATCGATCAACTCAATCGCGGTTCTTGCGTCCCAGCGATACAAAAATACCAGTTTTCGAGCCGTGAGGAAGGAGAGGAGAAATATCGAATTGGCACCCGTGACATGAAATAAAGGCAAGGCGAGCAGCGCACCGCCATTTTCAGGGGCTATGTCTATCCCTGGACGAGCCAGCTTTATCGCTTCAAGTAGACATGACCAAGACAGGATTGCCGAGACAATACTGCGATGGGTCAGCAATGCGCCCTTTGGCTTGCCGGTTGAGCCAGACGTGTACAGAATACAAAAATCACTCTCGGGGTCTATCGGCGTTGTCGGCATTTGGGTTGCCGTCGATTGGCTGATCAATTCTGCATAATCAGCATCAGCCACCGCAGATGCTTCGCGCGCCGCAATCAAGGTGAGGCCAAGTTTGGCTTTGACACCCGCCAAGTAACCGAGCCGTTTGGCATCGCCGATGACAATTTTAGCGCCGCAATCTTCTAGCGCATATTGAATTTCTTCTGATTTCCACCACGCATTGATCGGGACGACTGTCGCCCCTGTGCTCATAATACCAAGATATGCCGTGCACCATTCCGGGTAATTGCGCATGGCCAACGCGACCCGGTCGCCGGGGCCGATATTGTATTTGCTCTGTAAAATATCAGCAAATTTGCACGCGATTTGCCATGTCTGCGCAATTGTATAGCGCTCTTTTTCATAGACCATGAAGGTCTTGTCTTGGGTTTCCGCCGTCGCCATGGCGAGGACATCGCGCAAAGAAACCGAAGACAAGTCAAATACCCTCGGGTAATCGACACCGCGAATGGTCATTGGCGACACCGCCATCATCCCGCCCGCGTCCAATAGCTGGTCGACAGCCTTGGTCATTTCAGCCGTGGAGATTTTTTCGGATAGCTTCATGGGTCATAGGGCCTTTTCATGCGCATCGTGAACGCCAGTGTAGCTGGTTCAAGCGCGCCCGAAAAGTGCCACACGCAGCTCAACCGCTATGGTGCAAATTTTGCCAACAGCGAACGAACCCGATCAACCAGAATTTGCTCAACCCCCGCCGGGTAGCCCGCCAGCCGCCAGACCAAGAGCAGCGTCCCGGCATAGACTAAGCCGCCAAGGGTCACATCGAGCAGCAGTCGAACCAACTCTGGCAAGGGGGTCATGAAGCCAAGATAAGGCCTGACCAGGAGAAACCAGACGCTCATTGCCGCCAGCGCGACCAAGGCGCGCCAACTGACGGCGGGCAATTCCCAAAACGGGCGCTTCGCGACATGAGCGTAAATGCTCATATTGAGCCCCATCTGGATGAGGCCCGCTGCCGCCCGCATATAGACCGCGCCGATAAAGCCATATTCAATCGCCGCCCAGATAAACAGCGGGACGCGGAACAGAAAATAGATCAGCTCACGAATGAACAATATCTTGGTTTTGCCCTGCGCCATGACGAATTGATAGACCGGCGACGTAATGAAATAGAGGCCCAGCGCCGGGGTCACCCATTGCACAACCGGGATCACCATCGACCATTTTTCATTGTCGCCGAGCAACAAGTGGACCAGATCTTCCGCAACAAAGGCCATGCCGAAGGCCATCGGCGCAGCAATTGTCCCCATGCCTTGGGCACCAGCAAGGCAAGCCCGGCGCAACGCTGCCTGATCATCCTGCAAACCGGCCATGCCGGGAAACAAGGCGCGCCCAACCGGATTGGCAATCTCATTGGTCGGCAATTGCGCCAATTGCACGCCCATCCAGTAAGACCCGACATCACTTTTGCCAAAAATCTTTGCCAGAAACAGACTATCCATTTTTAAATTAATCGAGTTAACGAACCCAACCGCAGCGACCCAACCAGAAAAGCCCAGCACTTTTTTATAAGTCGATAAGGAAAAGCGCGGGCGAAATTTGACCATCTTATAAGTCAAGATCAATTGCACCACAGTCCCGGTGACATGCCCGGCGATAAGCGCCCAGTAACTGCGCGTGATCAAAGCGACGACCACCGAGACGATCACCGCCAGCAGCTTATTTGCGGACATCACTTTTAATTCCTGAACAAAATCAAGATTCCGTTCAAATTCAAAAAAGCGCGGATTATAGAGACCTTCGATAAAGGGGACGATGGCGATGACGCAAAATAGCGGGATGTAAGCCGGGTCATCGTAAAAATTTGCGAGCGGCAAAGCCAGCGCCAGCAAGATCGCCGCGAGCAACACGCCGCGCAGCAGCGACAGGGAAAAAATCGTATTATAATCTTCCTTGCTGGCATCTTGAAATTTGACCACAGCCGCCGCAGCGCCAAACTCAGTCATGCCCTGCAAGACCAGAAGAACCGGGAACACGACCGCAATATAATGATAATCTTCCGGGGTCAGAATACGCGCGACAATGGCTAGATTAACGAAACCCATCGCGCGCATTAAAAACCGACCGGCAACGATCCAAGCAGCCCCCAGCGCCACGCGCCCAGCTAATGAGTTCATTTGTGACCCTTGGTCTGGCCCATCAGATGCCATTCGCGAACCCCTCTAGCGTCTGGTCTTGGCAAGAGCCTTGATCTGACGCAGGTCGAGGGGGTGTTGTGCCTGAAAAACACCCGAAGGTCACCTGTCAGTCGATCAAAAAACGCGATTTTTATGAGCGACTGCCGTCACTTAGAAAGAGCAATTGGGTAGCCGCTTAGATCACCTGCTTGTCTTTCCATTGGTCAAATTTACCCCAGACGCCGTCGTCGCCATGCCACTCGCCTTTGGTTGCGCCTTTGGAATATTCGGTCGCCCGGGCTTCAAAGAAATTGGCATGCTCAACACCGTTGAGAATTTCCGTCAGCCAAGGCAGCGGGTGTTTTTCGATGCCATAAATTTTCGGCAAGTCCAACTGGGTAAGGCGCCAGTCAGCAATGTAGCGGATGTATTGTTTAATATCATCCGGGGTCATGCCATCAACCGGTCCCATCTCAAAGGCGAGGTCGATAAACTTATCCTCAAGCCCGACCACGGTTTTACAACAATCAATAATATCATCTTTAACCGTTTGGGTGACGCAGCCGGTTTCCTTGGCAAAGGCGTGATACAGTTTAATCATGCCTTCACAATGCAAGCTTTCGTCGCGGATCGACCAGGTTACAATCTGGCCCATGCCTTTCATTTTGTTTTGCCGAGGGAAATTCATCAGCATCGCGAAAGAGGCAAAAAGTTGTAGGCCTTCCGTGAAGCCGCCAAACATCGCGATTGAACGGGCAATGTCCTCATTTGAGTCGGTGCCAAATTCTTGCATATAATTATGCTTCGCCGCCATCGAGTCATAATCCATGAATGCCGAAAATTCAGATTCAGGCATGCCGACGGTTTCGATTAGGAGCGCGTAAGCAGCGATGTGCACGGTCTCAATATTGGAAAAGGCGGCGATCATCATCTTCAGCTCGGTCGGCTTAAACACCCGGGCATAATGCTCCATGTAATTGTCGTTTACTTCGATATCCCCTTGAGTGAAAAACCGGAAAATCTGGGTCAGCAGATTGCGCTCGGCATCGGTCAGAGTATTAGCCCAATCCTTACAATCTTCGCCAAGCGGCACTTCTTCTGGCATCCAATGGACTTGTTGCTGGCGCTGCCAGAAATCAAACGCCCAAGGATAACGAAAAGGCTTATAGCCAAGGGAAGGCGTCAGCA
>JAZGEB010000118.1:0-2036 GCA_036478515.1 Parvularculaceae bacterium
CCCTGCCGAGGCCCGCCAAGACGGCCTGCGCCCATGCAAAAGGTGCAAACCAGAACAGCCCGGTGACGGGGCAATCATCGCTGCGTGCCGTCTGTTGGAAAGCGCCGAGGAAAAAATCGATCTTGCCAGTCTTGCCAAAACAGCGGGGTTGACGCCGGGCCATTTCCAAAAGAAATTTCGCCAGCAATTGGGCGTGACACCTGCTCATTACCAAGCTGCATGTCGCGACGCCAAAATCAAAGCCGCCCTGGTCACGGGACTTTCGGTGACCGAGGCAATTTATGCAGCAGGCTATTCGGCCCCGTCACGGTTTTATACCGCCAGCGACAAACGACTTGGCATGACCCCAAAATCCTAAGCCAAAGGCGCGCCCTGCCTCACCATCCGATATCAACTGACGAACAGTTGGCTCGGTCGCACCCTCATTGCAGCAACGACCAAAGGCGTGTGCGCAATCTTTTTTGGCGATGATGATGCTGGTCTCACCGCCGATCTACAAAAACGCTTTGCCAAAGCAACAATAGCCAGAGCCGAGCATGGCTCTGACTTTGACATTTGGGTCGATCAAACCCTGGCCGCAATTGATCGGCCGCAACTCGCGTCTAACCTACCCCTGGATATTCAGGGTACAGCTTTTCAAGAACAAGTGTGGCGCGCTTTACAAAAAGTTCCCGCCGGAACAACGGCGACCTATAAAGAAGTCGCCGAAATGATCGCCAAACCAAGTGCAACCAGAGCCGTTGCCAATGCCTGCGGTGCAAACCCCGTCTCTGTGGTCATTCCCTGTCACCGCATCGTGCGCAGTGATGGCGCTGTTTCCGGCTATCATTGGGGCGTCGAGCGCAAGAGAAAATTGCTCACCCGCGAAAAAAAGCTTTGCACGGCCAAATAATATCAACGAGCAGTCCGGTAGGGCTTGTGAAACAGCGCGGATCGTAGGGTGGTTTAAGCCATCGGCGAAAATCCCCCCAATCCAATGGTGCCGGTGCATTTTCGCTTGCGCTTAATGCACCCTACGATCAGCTAACAACTATCTACTGATCTCGAATCGTCGCTCCCCACGGCTTGACCGTGGGGTCCATCTCTTGAAGTGGAAAAGCAGAGCGGCTGGTTCTTTGGGAAGTGTTCGAGTGATGGGTGCCACGGTCAAGCCGTGGCAAAGCGGATGGGTGATGCTGTGACACGTTTTATTTACCGTGTAAAGACGAATACTCTTTCACATCAACCGGGCAATCTGCTTTAGATAATACTGGTTTTTCGCTTTGAGCTAAAAACTGATCGACAACATCGCTGACACAATCGCCATTCCAAAATGCGACCCCATGGGCAGCGCTTTTGTGCAGTAACCAAGTGCCGCCAATATCAGCTGCCAGTTTTTCACCGTAAGCGGGCGGCGTAATTACATCACGCTCCCCGGACAGAATAAGCGATGGCACGTCGTTAAACTGCTCCGCCGTCATCGCCCGTGTCGCAGGTGCAACGCCGATGGCTTCACATAAATCTCGCTGATACGCATATTCAATCTGCGTGTAGATGGGAAATCTAGCCTTTGGCGGCGGTGTTAGGAAATCCATCTCGGCGCAGGAGGTCGCATAGCCAACGGGAACAGAATAGGCGGTATCAAGATAGCCCCAATAAAGCGACTCCCACCACGCAATCGAGTCATTTGAAAGGCTGGCCAAATAGCCGCGACCTTGGGCTTCCATCATCGGGATCATCTGAGCTACGGCGCTAAAACCATCCTCTTTATAAAGCGCATCATGGATTAAATAAATCGCGTCGCGGCCCCCAATCAAGACCGGCTTGCCAAATGGGTTTTTGCGGATCGCGATCGGGTCGACTTGCAAATCGGTTAAGAGGGTCTCCACCCGGGTTTTGAATTTTTCGGCACAAGTATCTTTTTGACTGGCGCATTTATCGGCGCTAACCATCTCAAAAACGCGATCAAAACTGGCTTGATCCGCCGAGTATACATCAAGCCGGTCGTAAGATGGACTATCAAAAATCGCGGATTGCACCCCTGCCCGGTCTACCTC
>JAZGEB010000119.1:0-2202 GCA_036478515.1 Parvularculaceae bacterium
TGGGGCCCATAAGAATGGGGAACGAATGATGATTGCCTCCTCCGCTTGCGCGGGGAGTCCATGTGTCGTCCCGGGCGAAGACCCGGGATCTGACATGCGTGCCTCAGGTCCCGGCTCGCCTATCGGCGTTAAGGGATGACATCGGTCAACGAAGCGCATGGGCGTTTATCCCGCCAGTTTCGCATAGTAGAGTGCGACCCCTCACCCAAATTTTAAGAAAAATTTGTGCCTCTCCCAAGGGAGAGGCGAAGGAGAGGATTAATTGCCTCTCCCTTGGGAGAGGCCAGCGAGCCCTTCGCGAGCGGGTGAGGGGTCGATAGATCAGTTTAGGAAACCGCTCCTCACGGGGTATGCCGTGGGTACGTTTCTAAAAAAACCGTCATCCCGAACTTGTTAAACTCGTTTTCGCGTAGCGAAACGCGTTAAATAAATTCGGGATGAGGGAATAAAGCGGATCGTAGGGTGGATTAAGCCATTGTTGCAATCCAGCAATCCAAAATCGCCATAGTGCATTCGCGCGAGCGCTTAATGCACCCTACTCACAACTAACCACCACCCTACAACCCGCTACCGACAACTTCGCTGATATTCTCTACGCCATCGGCTTTCAGTAAATCGATGAGCTCTTCGAGGATGCGTACCGGCAGACCCGGTCCTTCATAGATCATCGCGGTGTAGAGCTGCACTAATGATGCACCTGCGAGAATTTTTTTATAAGCATCACGGCCGGTAAACACGCCGCCAACGCCGATCAATGGAATCGCGCCTTTTAGGGTGCGGGCGATATCGCTTAGAACTTCCGTAGACGGCTGAAACAATGGTGCGCCAGAAAGGCCGCCTGCCTCACGCGCATATTTGAGGCCAAGCCAATTGGGCCGGGCAATGGTGGTGTTGGAAATAATCAAGCCGTCAATTTTGGCTTCCAAGGCTGCGGCGCAAATGTCGGCCTTGTCTTCATCGGTCAAATCCGGGGCAATTTTTAAAAACACCGGCACGGCTTTGCGCGCGGCGATTACACCTTTTAGCAAGTCCAATAAGGGGCCTTTACCTTGCAGGGCGCGCAGACCTGGCGTGTTGGGGGAGGAAATATTGATTGTACAAAAATCGACATGGGGCTCAAGCTCTTGCAAACCTGTGACGTAATCTTGCCCCCGGTCTTCACTGTCTTTGTTCGCGCCAAGATTAATGCCGACAATCCCATGTCTTTTTCGCGCCGCTAAACGTGCTGCGATCACATCGAGCCCGTCATTATTAAACCCGTAGCGATTGATCACCGCGCGGTCATGGCGCAGGCGAAAGACGCGGGGGGACGGATTGCCCGGTTGCGGTTGCGGGGTCACCGCGCCCACTTCAACAAAGCCAAAACCAAGCGCCAGCATCTGGTCTGGTATTTCGGCATTTTTATCGAACCCTGCGGCGAGACCAAGCGGGTTGGAAAGTTTCAGACCAGCGATGGTCGTTGCCAGTACCGGATTTTTCGGAATGGTTAGTTTTGGCAGGATATTTTTCTTCAGTAGACTGATGGTTGTTTTATGCGCCGTTTCGGGGTCGCTCAAGGTCAACAATTTAGCGCCAAGAGTAGCGAGGGGGAGCGGCAGCTTTGGCATGATTAACCCTTCCTTCGAGGCGTACGCCGTCGAAGGATGTCGGGCGCCCGACTTTTCATGCTCGCACCCATTTGCCATCGACCCGCTCGAGTTGAACCTCCGTACACGCATCTTGCCATAATAGCTCGGCGTAATAATGCGGAAATAAGCTGCCCCGCTTGGGTGCCAGTTCCCATTTTAGATGAGGCTCCAAGGCGGCGACGGGAAAAGATAACTCAATCAGAGTGTCACAAATTTGAAAATGCAAATCGGCGGTGGCGAGCACTTGGTCTGGCGCTGACAGATGATAATAATCTGCATCAATATCGCGGCGCGGGACGATGCTGGTTTTTTCGGCGAGCTCCCGTTCTTCAAGGGTCATTATTCGACAGACAATGCTGGGGCGCTTTGGTGCCGACATTTTACACCGGGTCAATCGTCATATGCCGGGCTCTGGCCGCATGTTCAATTGCTTGAGCCCCCTCATTAGAAATGTTCAGCGTATTGCGGATCAGTTCCAGCACGCGAATTTCGGTCATGTCGAGGGCTTCATCGGCGGTCACCACATCGACAACAGCGGCATAAGCGGTTTCATTTAGGTGGGAGGGAATAGCCG
>JAZGEB010000120.1:0-5138 GCA_036478515.1 Parvularculaceae bacterium
AAGTCGAACTAACATTTCTGGCGCATCAATTTGCGGTTGGGTTACGGGCAATGCATTTAGCAATATGCCGACATCGCATTTTAACGATCTTGTCCAAGCCAATTTGCGCGCTGGAATTTCTATCACATAAGTTCTATCCGGCAGGATCGGATCAAGTTCCAACACTTGAACACCGCGATCCGTTGAGGCTTGTGCAACCCCGCCGACATCACAAATCATATGGACAATCAACTCAGTAGTAAAACTTTTGCCATTCGAACCGGTGACACCGACAATCCGCGGGCGCATGGTTTCGGGTATGGTGGCAATTTCCTGGGCCACCAATTCAACATCACTCATCACCGGTACGCCGCAGACTTTAGCTTTTTTCAATATTTTATGATCAAACGGGAAGGACACACGCGGTTCCATACCCGGCACCAAAGCGCTTAATTCTGCCCAAGGCCATTCCTTGGGCGGCGTGCAGGTGATGCCCAATTGCTCAACGCGCTTTCGCACTTTCGGGCTTTCATCCCAGCAAAAAACATCAGCGCCTGACTGCTTGAGCGCCGCGATGGTCGCTAGCCCAGAAGGACCGAGGCCAAAAATGCCAAGCGCTTTGTCGGTAAAGGCGTTAAGTAAGATCATCTTTGTTCTTACCGTAGTTTCAGCGTGCTGAGGCCAATCAGCGCAAGAATGACAGAGACGATCCAGAAGCGGATCACGATGGTCGATTCCTTCCAACCCAATTGCTCATAATGGTGATGGATCGGGGCCATTTTAAACACCCGCTTGCCGGTCAATTTGAACGACGCCACTTGGATCATCACCGACAGCCCTTCGACGACAAATAGCCCGCCAACAATCGCCAAAACCACCTCATGCTTAGCCGCTACCGCAATCGCCCCAAGCGCTCCGCCAAGAGACAGGGAGCCGGTGTCGCCCATAAAAATCATCGCCGGCGGCGCATTATACCATAAGAACCCAAGTCCGGCGCCAAAAATACCGGCGCAAATAATCGCCAGCTCCTCCGCGCCCGGAACATAGAGAATATTCAAATACTCCGCATATTTCACATTCCCCGTAACATAACAAATCAGCAAATAACTCATCGCCGCAACCATCACCGGCACAATAGCCAGACCATCAAGACCATCGGTCAGATTGACCGTGTTGGATGAGCCAACAATGACGATCGCCGCAAAAGCGAGGAAGAATAAACCAAGAGGAATATAAAAATCTTTTAAAAACGGTAACGGCACAGATGTTTCAATCCCATCTGGCACCCCTGGTGTTCCGCCAAGAACTTTCATGCAAAAATATCCAGCAATCATCGCCACGATAAATTGAAACACCAGCTTGCCCTTGCCAACAACGCCTTTGGGGTTTTGCTGGGTGACTTTGAGATAATCATCAATAAACCCTAACAGGCCGAATGAAATCGTCACCCCGAGCACAATCCAGACATACATATTGTCGAGCCGCGCCCATAAAAGAGTCGAGACCACCAAAGAGAGCAGTATCAGCAAGCCGCCCATGGTCGGGGTTCCGGCTTTTTCAACAATGTGGGTCTTAGGGCCATCCTCCCTGATCGGCTGTCCCTTGCCCTGCTTCACTTTCATCCACTTAATCAGGCTTGGCCCGAGGATGAACGAGATGAGCAACGCGGTCAAAATTGCGCCGCCCATACGGAAGCTCAAATATCGAACGACATTAAAAATCTGCATTTGCTCCGAGAGCGGAACTAAAAAATGATAAAACATAAAACTACTCTATATCTCCAAAACGCCAGACAAGACGAGGGTCAAGTTCCGCTGGCGATCAACTCCTTGACGAACAAACCAACCCGCGATGCGTTTGAGCCCTTCGCCATAATAATATCACCCGCCATAGCTGCGTCTTTTACCGGGGCAACCAAATCGAGGGCCGTCGCCGCAAAACCACCGCGCATTGCTTCGGGCAATGTTTCATACATCTCTTTCATCAACGGCCCTGCGGCAAAAACGAGGTCAATTTTGGCCACTTCAAGGGCATTTGCCAGGTCCAGATGAAGCGCCGCTTCGCTCTCGCCCAATTCGCGCATCTCGCCCAGAACGGCAATCCGTTTGCCTTGTATCGGCATGGCTCCAAGACCAGAAATCGAGACCGCCATCGAAGCCGGATTGGCGTTGTAACTTTCATCAATCAACGTCACTTTTCTTCCGTCGATCCGTAATTGATGGCGCGCCCCGCGCCCCTCAACTGGCTGCATCGCTTCAAGCGCGGCAATCGCTTTGTCGAGTGATCCACCGACAGCCTTGACCGCGCCAAGAACCGCTAAGGCGTTCATCGCCTGATGTTGCCCGGTCAGGCCAAGCTGAAACGACAGCGGCGTGCCATCAAAATCCACATGCACTGTATTCAAGCCAGATGGTTGCGGCTCATAACTGGTCATTCGTATTCGGCTCCCAGCGTCGGTGCCAAAGGAAATAATCTCGGCAGCAGCCAATTGGGTAGCCCTGTTCGCCAGTAGATCAAAGTACGGATTGTCTTTTGGCAGGATCGCAACACCCATATTGTTGCCAATACCACGCAGGCCTGAAAAAATTTCCGCCTTGGCTTCGGCAATCTCCTCAACCGAGGCAAAAAATTCAAGATGAGCCGCAGCAACCGTGGTGACAATCGCAATATGGGGCCGGACTAAATCGGTCAACGGCGTGATCTCTCCGGCGTGGTTCATGCCGATTTCAAACACGCCAAAATCAGCATCTTTGGGCAAGGCGGCCAAAGTCAGCGGCACGCCTAGATGATTGTTAAAGCTCTTTTGCGCGGCATGGACTTTGCCCGATGGGGCCAACGCTGCTCGGAGCATTTCTTTGGTTGAGGTTTTACCCGCACTGCCGGTGACTCCGATCAGCTTACCAAAGCACCGATCTCGCGCGGCCGCCGCTAAATCGCGCAAGCCCGCCAACGTATCTGGCACCAGCAACAGCGGTTTGCCATCAGGCGTATCTTTGGGCGCGCGCGATACCAGCGCCGCTGATGCCCCAGCCGCAAACGCGCTGCGGACAAAATCATGACCGTCGCGGACATCCTTGATCGCGACAAAAATATCGCCCGGCTGAATTGTTCTCGTATCGATCGACAACCCCTCAGCTACCCAACTTTCTTCTGGCAACTCCCCTTCGGGCATCAAACCCTTGGCACAAAGCGCCCCGCCAGTATTGGCCGCCGCTTCCAACGCGTTCCATAAACTCATATCACATCTCCCAAGATCCACCATCTAACCAAGCTCCGAGACGATTTTTCGCGCCTCTTGCGCATCATCAAATGGAATAGTTAGTGTCCCCACAGTTTGCCCCAATTCATGGCCTTTGCCAGCAATGACCAAAACATCCCCTGCTTTCAATGCTGCAATACTTGCTTTAATCGCTTCAGCCCGATCGCCGATTTCTTTTGCCCCCGGACATGTCGCTAATATTTGCGCACGAATTGATGCTGCATCCTCCGAGCGCGGATTATCATCGGTGACAATCAAGTGATCGGCATGATCCAAAGCTGCCTTGCCCATCAAAGGGCGCTTGGTTTTGTCGCGGTCGCCGCCAGCACCAAAAACAATATGAACATCGCCGCTGGCATGGGGCCGAATGGCTGTTAAAGCCGTGGCAATCGCGTCCGGGGTGTGAGCATAATCTACATAAATTCCAGTATCGCCCTTTTTAAAGCGGCGCTTGGCAACCAATTCCATGCGCCCCGGCGCGCCTTTGAGCTGTTCAAGTAACGGCAAAACCTCTGCCGCATCATAGCCCGAAGTGATGATCAGCCCCGCAGCCACTAGCGCGTTTTCTGCCTGAAAGCTGCCAAAAAGCGGCATGTCGAGATCGAAAACCAACTCACCTGCTTGCACCTTCATGGTCAAGCCGGTGGGTTGCGGCGTGCTCTTGATCAGTTTCAAATCTTGCCCAGACAGGCCGACGCTGAAGACTCTGCGCCCGGCCTGCTTGATAGCGCTTACGACTTTGCTGGCATCTGCACCGTCAACATTGACCACAGCAACGCCTCTTTCGGGCAAAAGCTCCGTAAACAAACGAAGCTTTGCGTTTAGATAATCTTCAAAGCTATCATGGAAATCGAGATGATCTTGGGTGATATTGGTAAAAGCCGCGCTCGAAAACCGGACGCCATCAGCGCGATACTGGGCCAGACCATGCGAGGAAACCTCCATCGCCAAATGAGAAATATCAAATGTCGCCATGGTTGAGAGAACCTGGTGAATTTCCACCGGGTCCGGCGTGGTGTGGCGCAATTTATATTCATAACCATCAGCAAAAGCCCCGAGCGTGCCAAGACTACCAGCTTTTAAGTCCAGCATGTTCCACAATTGTTGGGCAAAACGCGCGATTGAGGTTTTGCCATTAGTGCCCGTGATCCCGGCGATAAAGGCCGGTTGTCCGGCGTGAAATTTGGCTGCGATTTGGGCCAGAACCAGCCGCGGTTCAACAACTTCGATAAGCGGAATATTTGCCTTGGTCCCGATTGGACCAAGAATTGCTGCGGCACCAGCCTGCTCAGCCTGCTGAATATATTTAGCGCCATCAGTGACAAATCCAGGCAAGGCGGCAAAAATATATCCGACCTTCACCTCGCGACTATCAGCGGTCAGCCCGGTAATTTCCGGATCAGTGTCAAACTCATGGCGGATCAAGCAAGATAATTTGACCGGTTTACTCATGGTCCAAGCTCCATCAGGAACTGACCGAGTTCGTCGAGCTCTTGCCGCTCATCTTCCACTGCGCCCAGATCCGTTTCTACCGAAGCAAGCTGTACTTGCTCGTTGGCATTGAGATCGGCTATAAATCCGGCAAAAGCAAGGTCATCGCTGGCTGGTTTCAGCCCTAATGCTGGGCCAATGCGGGCAACGATATTGGCAAAGGTCGGGGCGGCCACGATCCCGGCGGTGGCGTAGCCCCAGCTTTCTTCTGTTGCTTGGGGCTCATCAAACGAAACCAGCATGACATATTTTGGGTCATAGCCTGGAAATGCGCCGATAAAGCTGGAAAGCCGCGCATCTTCGCGATAGCCGCCTTTGCTCGGTTTATCGGCGGTCGCGGTTTTGCCGATGACATAATAGCCATCAGCCTCTGCACGGCGCGCGGTGCCGTCGGTCACGACCCGGCGCA
>JAZGEB010000121.1:0-2004 GCA_036478515.1 Parvularculaceae bacterium
GCGACACCATTAGCGGATGCGGATGACCAGGTTGGGGTCCAGCTGCGCTCAGAATTATTTAAGCCCGGCGAGCGCACGCCTTGATCTACCGAAGCTGGTAGCACCGGCGCGGGGCTGTGTGATTTTGAATAAGAATAATCCAACGCAGATTGGACGCGTGAAGTGCCATCACTAATTTTATTTTTTGCCCAGCCTTGATTTTGAGTGGCATAAGCCTCGGCGATATATTTGTCGCCAATTTGGCTGACCCGCATCGCATCGCGCGCCGCCATAGAGATGACATCACGGATGGCTGCATCGGCGCCTGGCAGGTTGCGCACCGATTGCGGATTATTTTTCAAATCAGTCAGAAATTTAGGCGGTGCATCAGAAACGGCCCCAGGGTTCTTGCGGCGTGACCAGCGGTTTTTCTCTGACTGTCTGATTTTCTTCGGCTGCATGGCCTCTTTAATGGCGGCGGCAAAAGTCGGGTTATCGGCGGCGATTAAGGCAGCATAAGCGATCCAGCCGGAGGATAGCATGTCCGGGTCATGGGAGGCTAAGATGTTGTGAATTTCTCTTGTATCAGCAGCGCTGCGGGGCGCCATTGCGTCAACCCGGTCGATGTCATTGCGAAAATCAATGTAATAAGCGGCGCGAGATTCTAGGGCTGTTGTCGGCGGTTGCTGAACCGTTTCAGCGTATGCTGGGGCGAGGGCGCTACCTGCAAAAATGGCCAGACCAATGAAGCTAAGTAACTGTTTTAATTTTATATTTTGGATTTTTGAAGTGGATGAGGATGTTCTTGTTTGAGCTGCCCTGCGGATCATCTACGGACTCCCTAAAATTGACGCCACTCCACCCAGTGTGAGTGACCTTATCACAAAATTGCTGGATGCGAGGCACAAAAGGCCCACACACCAGAAAGTTAAGGAAAGGTAATGTCTTTTTTCCTGTCATATTGAGCCTAAACGCTGCGTCATTTAGGAAGCGTTAACACTCTATAGGCGATGGTTAATGCACCATGAAAATGCGCCGAATCACATCCTGGCTAAAGGGCCGATTTGCTGACCCCATCCTATGGAGCGGTCAAAGTGATGATATGGTGTGCCTGCATGGCCCGGATGGGCGGTTTGTCAAAATTTCTGAGAGTGCGCGCTCTGTGACCGGGCATGTGGCGACCGGCCTAGAGGGCCTGACATTGCGTGATATTACGGCGCCGGGTGATCCTGGATTAGCTCTTGAAGCGTTGGCGCGAGCAACATGCTTGGGCCAGCAAGGCCGAGCGGAATTTCAAATAAAGCGCGCCGACGGGACCATTAGCTGGGCTGAAATGACGACATCAGTGGGCTATGATGGATCGGTCCGATCGATTATTCGCGACATTGCCGCCCGCCGGGCCGGCATGGATGCAGAAAGTGCGGCGCGACGCAAAGCCGAACAAGAAGCATCCTTGAAATCTGACTATCTGGCCGACTTGAGCCATGAGATCCGGACGCCCTTGGGCGCGCTGATCGGCTTTGCTGATGCGATGAAGGCTGAAACTTTTGGCCCGCTTGGGTCTGCTAAATATTCCGAATATGCTGGCTTGATCCATAAGAGCGGTGAGCACCTTCTCGATCTTGTCTCGGGGCTGCTCGATCTGTCAAAAATCGAAGCGCAGCGTTATGAGATACATCCTGAGTCTGTCGACCTAGTTGAACTCGTTGAAGATTGCGTTGGTATTATTGGGGTCAGCGCGCGCGAAGCGGGGCTTGATCTGTCAACGGATAGTCAACTTGATCAGCTCGTTGCTGTCGATCCTCGGACGATAAAACAGATCTTGCTAAACTTATTGTCCAATGCTGTGAAATTCACAGAGCATGGCGGCATTAGAGTGAAGCTGCGCCATGACCCGCACAATATCTGGATCAGTGTGACTGATACAGGTGTTGGCATGTCAGCGGCACAATTGGCGCGGGTCGGACAGCGGTTTCGCCAAGCTCATAAAGAAGGCGTGCGCGGGGACAAGGGCACCGGTCTTGG
>JAZGEB010000122.1:0-3566 GCA_036478515.1 Parvularculaceae bacterium
AATCCACAATAACAAGATCCCGGCAACCAGTCCGGCACCAACACCGCTTGCATTTGCCACCATATCCAACGGGTCAGTTGAGCGTGACGAGATGATACCTTGCAAAATCTCCAATACGCCGCTCCAGGTAATAATCCCTATGGCACAAACTATAAACGATCCCAGTAGTCGAACCGCGCCAAGAATAATGCCGCCGCCAAGGATGCCATAAGCAATAAAATGCGCCACCTTGTCGCTATGGGTCGCGTCGCCAAACAGCAAACTTGCTAACCACCGGGTAAAATCCATGCCACCCGGAACATCATCCGGGTTCGGAATGAGGCTTAGAATTGTCACCAGCAAAAGGGCGAACATAAACAGCGAGCGAAACAGTTTCTCACGGGGGCTAAGCCCGGCAAATAAGGGAGGCATCATGATTGATTGTTTTCTGCTTGTAATTTTTCCCACTCAATTGCACTGCGAACAATGAAATCAAGGTCATCATATTGCGGTGTCCAATCCAGAGTTGAGCGTATAGCTGCATTATCGGCAATCAGTAGAGGTGGATCGCCAACCCGGCGCGGCGCATCTTCTCGAGGGAGGGGTTTGCCGGTGACCCGTTCAACCGCTTTGACCACTTCAAGAATTGATGCGCCTTGACCATAACCAACATTGAGCGTGCGCGAAGCGCCGCCATCTTTCAGGTACTCGATAGAACTTAAATGAGCATCGGCAATATCGGCGACATGCGCATAATCGCGTATCGTCGTGCCATCTGGTGTTTGATAATCTCGACCGTTAATTTTCAATTTCTCCTTACGGGTGCCAACCGCAATTTGGGCGGCGACTTTAATCAAATGTTGCGGCTTGCCCCGTTCGCCAGCGCGGCCCTCAGGGTCTGCTCCAGCGGCATTAAAATAGCGCAAGGTGACCACATTCAGGCCTTTTGATGTCGCAACGTCATTAACAATCCGCTCAGCCATCGCCATCGAGGCACCAAAGGGGGCGATCGGGTCAAGGTTTTCCTCTTCCGCAATCGGGATCCGCTGCGGCACTCCGTAAACTGAGGCGGTCGAGGAGAGGACAAAATTAGTCACACCAGCCCGGGCACAAGCGGCAATAATCGCCAAGGCACCAACCGTATTGTTGCGGTAATAAGTCAACGGATCATTGATCGATTGGGGCACGCTTCCGGCGTCAGAAATATGGATTACATCTGTCACCTGATGTTGCTGAAACAAAGACACCAGCAAGTCGGTTTCTTCAAGTTTAACGTCGAGGGTGCTCATCCCCTGCCCGCGCAATGCCTCAGGCAGGGTGCCGGCCCGATCAATCGCCAAAAACGGATGCCCTGCATCCATCAGCCGCAATAGCATCTGCGCGCCAAGATAGCCCGTTGCCCCTGTTACGGCGATGGTCATGACCCAATCCCTATCTCATTCCCTAAAAAAGATGCCCCAAACTACGGCGTTCGGTCGGAAATTTAAACTGAAATAACCGATATTTCTTCCCAAATGCGCGCATGTCCCCTAAATCGAACTTTGATGGCTCGTTTAGCAAATATATTCAAACCCAAAGGCAAGGCTGAAAATGCCCCTACTTTGCCTGATGGGTTACGCCTATATGCGATCGGCGACATCCATGGCCGAGATGATTTGCTCAGCGTTTTGTTGGAGAAAATCTCCATCGACGCTGCCGGAGCCCCCTATCGGCTCGTCTTTCTCGGTGATTATGTTGATCGCGGGCCGACATCAGCGCAAGTCATCGATCGCTTGATTGGGCTAAAAACAGATCGGCCAGAAACGGTCTTCCTGATGGGCAATCATGAGCAATCGATGATTGATTTTTTAGCTGACCCCTACGAAATGGAAGCGTGGCTAGACTGGGGTGGCATGGCGGCGCTGGAAAGCTATGGCATGGAAGAGCCGCAGATGATTAATGTCGAGGCCATCCGCGACGAGTTTTCCGGCCTTATCCCCGAAACCCACTTACATTTTCTGCTCGGGTTGGATTTATGCTTTACCGCTGGTGATTATATTTTCGTCCATGCTGGGCTGCGCCACGGGATCGAGCTGGAAGACCAAATTGAAAAAGACATGCTGTGGATCCGCAATGAGTTTTACAATGCGGACCAAAGCTATTGGGCGGGCAAATGTATTGTCCATGGCCACACACCGACCCAGAAGCCCAAGGATTTCGGCTGGCGCATCAATATTGACACCGGCGCGGTCTGGACCGGCAAGCTTACCGCCCTCCACCTTGAAGGCACGTCGCGGCGATTTGTGACGACCTAAGTACTTTTAACCTCACACGCCAATGGTCTCCGGCGGCGCGCCTGAAGAGCTGCGACCGCAGCTCCGGTGCGGATGCACCGCGCCCGTGCAGGCCCGCGCGAAGCGAGGATCAGCCGTGAACGAAAAAGAATGTTAATTTTTTTTTAAATTTTTGACCCAAAACCCGGGGAAATGTCGCTATAATGGTTAACAGGGGAGTTTGCTATGCGTCAGCATCTATTATTAGCGTCAATTCTTGCCAGCTTGGTGGCGGCATGTTCTGACGCTAAATCTGAAAATAACACACAAATTGCGGGCACCGCCGCGACCGCCCAAATTGGCCAACAGGGCAGTACAGGGGCGCTCCCATCAGGCTCGCTGCGGCTTAAAAAAATCGACATTGTCGACAGTCAGGGTTTTGGCAAGCCCGTGGTTGCCCGCTCAATGATGGTGCCGGTTGACTGGAAAACCGATGGCGGTGTTTTCTGGCAGATGAACGAAAGTGGCTGCGGACCGACGACGCCCCATACGGTGTTTACGGCCCAAGCGCCGGATGGTCTGACCGGCATCGGCATCCTACCGACTATTAATTATCAAGGAACAAATATCCCGATGCCGCAAGGCAATCCGTGCAAGAATATGCTGAACCAGACACCGCGCGGCTTATTCACCGAATATATCAAGACATATCGACCTGATGCGCGTCAACTCGATTACCGAGGGCGCCCACAACTGCAATCTTTTTTCCGGTCGATGATGCCCCAACCGATGCAAATGCCAGGGATGCAGGAACAACTGCTGATCGAGGCCGGGCAAGTGATCATTGGCTATCAGGAAAAAGGCGTTGAGATGCGCGAAACGCTGATTTTAATCGGTATGGTGAAGAATGTCGCCTTCGAGCCGGATATGATGACCGGCCAGAGTATGATGATGAGCAATGGCTCCGTCCTCCCGGTTTTCGTTGCCCGTGCCCCCAATGGCCAGCTTGATTTTCAAAGTGTCGAAGCATTGATGGGGACGATGCAAGATAATCCTCAATATCTCAAACTGATGGCCGATCATTATCGCAAGATGAACAAACCGTCGCGCCCGTCTAATCCCGGTGGGGGCAGTTCTGGACCAAGTGTCGCTGATATTCAAATGGCTGGTTGGAAAAAACGCAATGCCAGTTCCGATAAAGGCCAACGCGAACAGGTGGAGGCGGTCTATGGCGTTGAGACCTATAATGACCCGATCAATGGCGGCACGGTCCAACTCGATAATAGTTACAACAACACATGGCAGTTGAATGACGGCACTTATGTGCTGACCAAT
>JAZGEB010000123.1:0-2412 GCA_036478515.1 Parvularculaceae bacterium
TGGCGTTGACATTAATGCCATGAGGCGCCCATTCATTGGCGAGCGCTTTGGTCAACTGGGCCACCCCGCCTTTGCTCGCGGCATAAGCGGGCACAGTGATGCCGCCCTGAAAACTCAACAGCGACGCGATATTGACGATTTTGCCAGACCCCTGCGCCAGCATCGACTTGCCAATGCCCCGGCAAAACCGGAACACGCCGTTTAAATTTGTTTCGATCACCGCGTCCCAATCTTCATCACTGGTCGCGACGGCCGGCGCACGCGCGATGGTGCCGGCATTATTGACCAGAATATCGACCCGGCCGGAAAATTCTAATGCCTTGTCGGTCGTCGTTAAAATCTCTTTTGCTGAAGATTGATCACAACCCAGCGCCACGCATTTGCGGCCCAATTTCTCGATTTTTTTGGCCGTCTCCGCCGCATTCTCTGCCCGTGACGCTACCGCAATAATATCCGCGCCCGCCTCGGCCAAACCGATTGCAATGGCCTGGCCCAGCCCCCGGCTAGCGCCAGTGACTAAAGCGGTTTTGCCATCGAGACGGAACTGATCGAGCACAGTCATAAAGCTAGTCCATCAAGTTGAAGACACGGGGTAAATATTCCGAAATCGCCGGAACGAAAGTGACCAATAATAGAGTCGCGATTAACGCGACATATAACACCAACAGCGGCTTGATTAATTTCTGGATCGAGGTGCCGCCAATTGCCGCGCCAACAAACAAGACACTCCCCACTGGCGGGGTACATAGGCCAATCGACAGGTTCAGCACCAGCATAATGCCAAAATGTAAGGGTGACATACCAAGATTCATCGCCACTGGCAAAAATATCGGGGTAAAGATTAAAATAGCCGGGGTAATATCGAGGAAGGCCCCGACAAATAGTAAGATCAGATTGATCAGCAATAGAATGATAATCGGATTGTCACTGATGCTGAGCAAGGCTTCAGAAATCATTTGGGGGATATTGCCATAGGCCAACACCCAAGCAAGGCCGGTAGAGACCCCGATCAGCAATAACACCATGGCGCTGGTTTCAACTGATTTGAGCAATATTTCTGGCAGGTCTTTGACGCTGATTTCACGATAGATAACCACCGACAAAATTAAGGCATAGACCACAGCCACGGCGCTCGCTTCTGTCGCGGTAAACACGCCGCCAATGATGCCGCCGACAACGATGAACAACATCAACATGCTCGGTCCCGCGCGCAGCAACGCCGCTGCAGATTGGCGCAACGGTAATCTGGCTGACCTTGGATAGTCTTTACGCCACGCATAAGTGGCTGCAACAATCATCAACGCCGCGCCAGCGAGGATGCCCGGCAGATAGCCAGCTACGAACAACGCTGCAATAGAAACACTTCCCGCGGCCACCGCATAGACAATCAACACGTTTGACGGCGGGATCAAAAGTCCAAGGATTGATCCAGTAATCGTCACCGCTGTCGAAAAGTTGCGGTCATAGCCGTCCTTTTCCATGGTCGGGATCATGAAGGTGCCAATCGCCGATGTTGCCGCCACCGCCGAGCCGGAAATCGACCCGAACAACATGCATGACATAATATTGACCAGTGCCAGCCCGCCGGGCAGCGCGCCGATGATCGCTTTTGCCGCATCGATTAAGCGCCGGGCGATGCCGCCGCGGCCCATCAAATAGCCCGACAAAACAAACAACGGGATCGCTAAAAGCGTAAAGCTATCCAGCCCGCCAGCAAGCCGCTGCGCCACCGTTGTCACCGCCGGATCAAATGGCAGCGTGGTCAGTAAAGCGGCCAATGTTGCGAGGCCAATCGAGATGGCGATCGGGACATTCATCATCACCAGCAGGAAAAATACGCCGAGCAGTATAAAACCGAGTTCCATTAGCTTACATCCAGATTAGGGGTCGGTGTCTCCAGCGAAGACGGATTGGTCATCGCTTGGCGCATAAAATAACCGGCGTAAATGATAATCAGCACACCGCTGAGCGGAATGATCGCATAGACATAGGCCATCGGCAGACCGAGCGCTGCAGAAGTTTGGTTTAAGGTAAAGGTCAACAGAACCAGTTTGATACCGCCATAGACCAGCACCAGCGCGGCAAAAAGTTGCGTCGCCGCCAAAGACAAAAGCTCTGCGATCAACCGTTTCCGGCCGGTTAAATTTGCCACCATAGTATCGATGCTGACATGCATCCTTGTGCGGAAGGTGTACACCGCGCCGCCAATACCAAGCCAGATCAAGTGGAACCGGGCGATTTCTTCGGTAAGCGAACTTGGTGCCTGCAACACATAACGGGAGATGACTTGCCAGCAGACTGTTGCCAGCATCGAGCAAATAAGCAGGACCAAGAAGCCCTTTAACAGACGGTCGAGAATATTTATCATTGAGTGCCCCCGGCAGTCGCCGTTTCTGCTTCATCCATTTCGGC
>JAZGEB010000124.1:0-3213 GCA_036478515.1 Parvularculaceae bacterium
CTGCCCCCCTTTTAGCCAAGCCCGGTTATGACTATGTGTTGATCGCGCGGCTCGCCGCCAGAGCCATGCCGTTTGAGGCGCTGGTTGCGGACCTAAAACGGGGACTTGCCAAGGCCCCTAAGCCGACAAGCGAGACGAAAAAAATTGGTGGTAAGTAATGCGGCCAAAGCCGGGGTTTCAGCTTGCAACAACGGCCCCATCCAGTAAGACCACGCGACGCCTTGATTTTAAGATAGAAGAGACCTTTTCATGGACCGGAATTCGATCCTCGCCATAGTTCTTTGTGCCATTGTATTTCTCGTTTGGGACCAGACCTATATGAAAGGCGAGCGCGAACGCTTGAAACAAATTCAAGCCGAACAGGCCGCCCAACAAGCAACCAAGCCGGTCGATGCGCCAACGCTTACACTCGAAGAAAAAGAACTCAATCTAGCTGATGCTTTGAAATCAGACGCTGGCCGCGTCATCATTGAAACCCCGAAGCTGCAAGGCACCATAAACCTTGAAGGCGCGCGGTTTGACGATTTGCTCATGAAAGACGTGCGTGAAACAGCCGACCCGGAAAGCCCGATGGTGCGATTGTTCCGACCGCGCGAAATGACCTATGCGCATTTCTTACAATCTGGCTGGTTTGTTGGTCGCGACCCGGATGTCAACGCGGTCTGGACGGCAGATGAACAAGCCAAACTGACGCCAGAGACACCGCTGACCCTGATGCGGATTGAAAACGGGATCACGTTTGAACGAACCATCTCCGTCGACGATGCTTACATGTTCACCATCGTGCAAAAGGCGACCAATAATGCTGCTGCGAGTATCACGCTGACGCCCTTCGGCCATGCGGTACAGCGCAACATTCCTGAAGATTTCAAGAAAGTCTTTATCCTCCATGAAGGTCCGATCAGCATCGTTGATGGTAAATTGATCGACATGAAATACGACAAGATGCTGAAAAAGAAGGGACAAAAAGGCATCATTCAAGAAGAGGGTACTTCTGGCTGGCTCGGCCTGACCTCAAAAGACCGCCTCGCGGCGATCATCCCAGCCCAAGGGCAACATTACGCCCTCGATATGCGCAATCGCGGCAAAACCGATAAGCCGCTTTACGATGCCTCTATCAGGATGGATGGCGTTGAGTTAGCGCCTGGCCAGACGACCACTGCGACGTTCCAGCTTTATGCTGGTGAGAAAATTGTCAGCCAGTTGAAAACCTATCAAAAGCCCATCGACGAGGGCGGCCTTGGCATTCCAAATTTTGATCAGGCGACGGATTGGGGCGTGCTGAACTTCCTGACCCGGCCGATCTTTGACTTGCTCCACTTCTTCGCAGAAAAAACCGGCAATTACGGCATTGCCATTTTGCTGCTGGTATTGGTGATCAAAGCCATATTATACCCGCTGGCCAATAAAGCGTTTAAATCCACCGCCAAAATGAAAAAGCTGCAGCCGCAGATCACCCAATTGCGCGACCGCAATAAAGGCGACCAGCAAAAAGTCCAAAAAGAGATGATGGAGCTGTACAAGAAAGAAGGCGTCAATCCGATGGCCGGGTGTTGGCCGGTTTTATTGCAAATGCCGGTGTTCCTGTCGCTGTATAAAGTGCTCTATGTCACCAATGAGATGCGCCATGAAAGCTTCCTCTATATCTCTGACCTGTCCTCGCGCGACCCAACATCCGTGTTCAACCTATTTGGGTTGATACCATATGATCCGATGATGATCCCGGTGATCGGCACTATTCTCGGCATTGGTCTGTTGCCTTTGCTCAACGGCATAGCGATGTTTGTTCAGACAAAGTTGAACCCGCCACCAACCGATGCTGTCCAAGCGCAAGTGATGACGATGATGCCGATTATCTTCACCTTCGTCTTTGCCCCCTTTGCCGCTGGGCTCGTGCTATACTGGTTCTGGAATTCATTTCTCGGTATTATCCAGCAATGGGTGATTATGAAACGCCAAGGGGTCGATGTCGATTTGTTCGGCAATATGGCGAAGAGTTTCAAGCGTGAAAAACCCGAAGCCGTCGCCGCGGCCAATGATCCGGGCCCGGACAAGACAACGAAAAAGAGCAAGAAAAGCGATTAAGTGATGGAGCTTGGTGCTCATTCCAAAAAGTCGATTGAAGAGGCTCGCAAACTTTTTGCCGGCCCATGCGATTTTATGCTCGGGGTTGTCGGGATGGAACATCTGCCGCCGCCAAACCTGCCGGAGGTGGCTTTTTCCGGTCGCTCAAATGTCGGTAAATCATCGCTGCTGAACGCCCTTGCCAATCGTAATTCACTCGCCCGCACCTCCAACACGCCGGGGCGCACACGCGAGTTGAACTTTTTCAATCTCGGCGACAAGGTCCGTCTGGTAGATTTACCGGGCTATGGTTATGCCAGAGCCTCGCGCACGGAAGTCGATAGCTGGACAAATTTAATCCATGATTATTTGCGCGGCCGGGTCAATTTGCGCCGGGTGTTTTTGTTGATTGATAGCCGCCATGGCTTCAAGCCGGTGGACCAAGAGATCATGTCTATCCTGGATGAGGCGGCGGTGCCTTATGAAATCGTGCCGACCAAAATCGACAAGATCAAACCCACCGCCCTGCCCTATCTGATCGATGACATTACCGCCGCTTTGAAAAAACACCCCGCCGCCTTCCCGCTGATCCGGCCAACGTCGAGCGACAAAGGCACCGGCCTGCCAGATTTACGCGCGGATATATTCCAGATCAGCGTTGACGGGTAGATCGCCTTCAGCGAAAGCGAAAAATGGGTAGAAAAATGCGCCGTCTTCCCGGCGAAGGCCGGGATCCATCTCGGGATATCTCCCATTAGAATCAAAGACCCTCATTCAGTTGGAAACCACTAACCGGTTAGCTTACCCCGCTCTCAGTCGGGCATAAATGCCCGACTTGTCTTTTTTATGATGCCACTCCTATTGCGCGGCAACCCAGCTCTCGACATTCGTTTCCAAAATGCCCAGCGGCATAGCACCATTTTCGAGCAGCATTTCATTGAAATCACGCAAATCGAACTGATCCCCAAGCGAGGCCTCAGCATTAGCTCTCATGCGCAAAATCGCCAATTGGCCGGTTTTGTAAGCCGTCGCTTGGCCCGGCCAAACACAATAGCGTTCGATCTCCCGGGTGACTTCGTCCAGCGTGTTGCCGGTTTTGGATTGCATATATTCAATCGCCTGTTCGCGGGTCCAGCGCTTATGATGCAG
>JAZGEB010000125.1:0-6137 GCA_036478515.1 Parvularculaceae bacterium
GAGCCCAGCTTAACGCTGGGTTGACGTTGGGCATTGTGATCGGGGTTCCGAAGGGGTGGAAATAAGCATCCTGCGTGGTGCCGTTTGGCGGGCGGCGCCAATCGACAAAGCGGATGCCATGTTTAAAGGTCGCATCGCATTGGCGTAAAAAATCGGCCTCCTCAATGTCGCAGGCAGCCAGAGTTTGGCGCAAGGACGGGATCGTTGCTTCGCCAACCCCGATGGTCGGAATATCGCTCGCCTCGACGAGGGTTACTTTGATCGGTCTGTTGGCGGTGTGGGGAAGCTGGGTGCTTAAAAATGCCGCACTCAACCACCCGGCTGTGCCGCCGCCGACAATGACGATGCGGAATGGTTGTTGAGAGGTCATTTATATCCCTTATTTTTAAAGTGATGATAGGATAAATTGCTGCTGCACTCAATGAATTTGCATATTATCCGGGCCGGACCAAGGCGTCATATCTCTAGTAAAAATGGGCTAAAACTGGTATTGTTAAGTCCAGCTTCGGGACCAAATTCAACCGCATGATAAAATCAATTCTCATAGCAGGCGGCGGCAGCGCTGGGTGGATCACGGCGAATTTACTGAATGCCGAATTGAACCAGAGATTGCATCTCAATGTTGCAATAACATTACTAGAAGCGCCAAATATCCCAACCATCGGCGTTGGTGAGGCAACCGTGCCAAGTATCCGGCGGACTTTGCAAACGATCGGAGTTCGGGAAAAGGACTTCATGGCCGCTTGTGATGCGACGTTCAAGAATTTAATCCGGTTCAATGACTGGAATATCGGTCAGTCATTCGACCACCCATTTGACCGCCGAGTTCGTCCGGAAACCGATGCCTCGGTGGTGGCTTGGTTGGCGAGCGGCCAAGCGCCGATGAGTTTTGCGAAATCCTATTCCCTCCTCTCGAACTTGTCTGACCGCAACTATGCGCCAAAAGCCATTGGCTGGCCAGATTATGGCTCAACCTTTCCGTATGCCTATCATCTCGATGCGACCAAGCTCGCGCTCTATCTAACCAAATTTGGGACCAAGCGGGGGATCACCCATGAAAAGGGCAAGATCACCTCTGTTGATGTTGCGACGAGTGGCGACATCCTATCCGTCACCACCGATCAACAGCAAATCTTTACGGCGGATATGTTCGTCGATTGCACCGGGTTTCGAGCTCGTCTTGTCGGCGAATCCCTTGGGGTTAAGCAGGAGAGTTTCAAAAAGAACCTGCTTTGCGATCGGGCCGCGACGATGCGTATCCCGTATGATGTATATCAGCCAGACAGGTTACGACCGTTTACGACCGCAACAGCGCGTGCGAGTGGTTGGACATGGGACATAAATTTGCGCGAGCGACGCGGCATTGGCTATGTCTATGCAAGCGATTTTCTCGACCGCGAGGACGCAGAAGCAGAGCTTCGCCGTTTTGAGGGCGATCATGCGCGTGATTTACCTGTGCACCATATCGACTTTATCACCAGCAAACGGCAGCGCTCATGGACCGGCAATTGTGTTGCCATTGGGTTGGCGGATGGGTTTCTTGAACCGCTGGAATCATCTGGTCTTTATATGATTGAGTTTGCGGCGCATTCTCTGGCGGAATTGATCCCGGTTTTTGATGTGGACCGAGCCACAACCATCGACCATTTCAATGCTCGTACGAAGGCGCTGTATGCTGAAGTGTTGGATTATGTGAATTTGCATTACGTCACTTCGACACGGACTGATACGCCATTTTGGCAAGCGGCGACAGCGAAGGTGGCAATGACGCCCTCGGTTAGCGCAAACCTCGCACTATGGCAGCACAAGCCGCCAAGCGATCTCGATTTTCGCCAGTCCTTGTCGTTATTTTCGCTTGAAAGCCATGAATATCTGTTGTTCGGCATGGGGCTCAAACCCCAGACAATCGGAATTGTAGCAGCGACGATATCGGACCTTACAGAGCCCCTCGAAAAATGTTATCGCAAATTGCCTTCCCACGAAGATTGGCTCGCCACGCTTGGGGCGATGCCGTTGGATTAATATGAATATGACAAAAAAAGTGACCATGGTAGATCTGGCGCGACTGGCAGAGGTAGATATTTCTACCGTCTCGCGGGCGCTCAATGATAGTCCTTTGGTCAAAACCGACACGAAAGAACACATTCTCAAAATCGCAAGCGAAATTGGTTATGTCGTCAATGCATCGGCGCGAAATTTGCGTCGTCAATCAAGCGAAGCCATCGGTATCGTCATCCCCTTGCAACCTGGTTCTGACCAGACAATTTCAGATCCGTTTTTTCTGGAAATGGTCGGCGCGGTCTCTCATGCTGCCTCGCAAAAGGGGTATGACTTGGTCATCAGTGTACCGCAAAGCGCCGAACAAATCGCCGAGCGACGATTATTACAAACCGGCCGCGCGGACGGACTTATCGTCATCGGCCAAGCGGGGCGTTCAGAACGGCTCAATGCGCTTGGCGCATTGGCTCAAAAAGTTGTGGTTTGGGGCGGGCGCACTGGCGATTCCAACTATACACTTGTCGGGAGTGATAATGTCGAGGGCGGGCGCTTGGCGACAGACCATTTGTTATCCCTCGGGCGAAAAACGATACTCTTTCTCGGCGACGCAACTTTGCCGGAGGTCCGGTTGCGCTATGACGGATTACGCGCGGCCCATCGCGAACATGGCCAAAGCCATTCTTCGACTTTATCTTTGCCATTGAGTTTTGGGGGTGATGCCTCTTTTGCTTCTATTGGAGAGTTCATCAAAGCGGGTCATAAGTTTGATGCTGTCTTTGCGGCATCGGATGTGTTGGCGATGTCATGCATTCATGCCTTGCAGGCCAATGGTCTGTCTGTGCCGGATGATGTCGCGGTGGTGGGGTATGATAATATTGGTCAAGCGGCAATGGCAGCACCGTCGCTGACGACAATTGATCAAAATATCAAAGCTGGTGGTGAAATGATGGTTGATCTGTTACTCAAGAAAATTAGCGGCAAAGTGGTTGAGTCACAAATCACCCAGACGAAGTTGATCATACGAAAATCAACTTCTGGGTGAGTTATTGTCGTATATTTTTCTCAGAGGCCTCAAGGGTCTCGTGATAAATATTGGTTGTAAACACTGGAGAAAAAGTTAACTGCAAGGATGGCCTGGCCTGTTCTGTGTAGGGAGCGATGAACGTTAAGTCACCTGCCTCAAAGTCGGTATAAAGAATACTAGCACCGAATAAATTGGTGAAGCCAGGCAAGATGCTACCCGACCGTTTGTAAGGAACCCATGGGCCGGTCATGGAGTGGCTCTTGTAGAGGCGCTGTTGTTTAGACACTTCTTTGTCGGGTTGGCCTTCATAGATCCGGTCGCAACTTGAAATCAGCATGTAATATGTTCCGCGCTTTTCGTCCCAATAGATTTTGGGCACTTCAGCTTGGGTATAAGTATCCGCATCCGGCAAGCTCAATGGGGGGTGAAGAGTTTCCAAGAAATATTCGGAATCGCTTTGGCGTATCGTGGCATGGGCGATCGCGGGTGTTTTAGGACCGGTTTTGGCCGACCAAAAAAGATGGATGCGCCCATCGGTGTCGGTAAAGATGAACGGATCACGCCACGCCAGAATGGGGCCCCCTTCCTCTCCATTATTGTCTCCAAGGCTTTCTTTTGGCCCCAGATAATAACCGGCAGCAATGATTTTTTCATAATCGCGCAAAGGGCAGGAGAGGGCTGTTTTTGGCGGGGCGGTTAAGCCGTTAACGGAGAATGTGACACCGAGACAAATCGTCTGCAAAAACTCCCGGTCCGGACTGATTTCTTTTATCCCGGTGAAGCCAAATAGCTTATGGGCGGGGCTCATCCATGAGACTGATCCGCTCCAAACATTACGCTCATAGCTGGCGTCGTCATTCTTGCCCGGGGTGAAATAGACACCGCGATCCTTCCAGCTGCGGCCCTGATTGGTGGAAGTAAAATGGCGAACATGAAAAGGAAACTCATTTCGATCAGCCGGGGTTATGGCCGATCCATCACTCGCCACCCGCGCAAGGGCAAGGCTATAAAGGTGGTATAGGTCTTGATCACGGCACACCCAGCTATCCCATAACCAGAGGTCGGGGTGGTGAATGCCGCCATGAAACAGGACGCTAGAGGCGCATGGTATCTGAACGGTGCGTTCGCCCATTATGCCAAGCTCTCTGTGGTTGAATAATCGTCTTTGTTCGCTTGCTCTAGCGCTGTCGCTGCGGGGTCATTGCGCCAATTATAGAGTGCAAATAAGAATAGCAAACCGGCAAAAATAGTGGCGAGGTAAAAGCCAATTTGCATATCACCGCCGCCAAATTTATCGCTGACAAATGCCATCAGCAAAGGACCGATCGCGGCGGCAGCGGCAGTGAAGAATAAAATCAAGCCAGCGACCGCCCCATGGTCGTGTTTTTGAAAACAGCTAATGCCCTTTGAATTTAAGGTCGGATAGATCATCGACATGAACAGACCGGACAAAGGTAATAAAAAGACCGCCGCATCTTTGCCTAAGATCGAACTGCCAAGGAAGCAGGCAAAAATTGCGCCCGAAAAGACAAACATCACCACGGTCCAATGGACATATTTCAACACCAAGATACCAAGAAAGCGCCCGGCAGCGCGCAGGATAAAGAAGATCATCACCGCATAAGCGGCAAACTGCATTGCCAGCGCAGTCCCTTGGTAACCTTCTAAAAATGTTGGAAGCCAGACAAAAATTGCAACTTCAGACGCGACATACATGGCAATGGCTAAGGAAAAACCAAGCGCATATTTATTCCTCAAGAGGCTGAGCGTGTGGCCGATGGAAGCTGACTTGTCGGTGGACTTTGCCGTCTCGGGATATTTTGTCACTAAGGCGGCTAGGATCATCAAGCAACAGAGACCCGCGGCAATCAGATAGAGCCAGCGCCACGAAATACCATTGGCATTAAAATAGACCACCAGCATCGGGCCGATAATCGCGCCAACGCCAAAAAAACCTTCGACCGCATTCATCTTTGAGGTGTGGTCTTCGGTTGAGGTCGAGATGTCGCCGATCAGGGCGAGGGCGGCGGTTTTGAAAATGCCAATTGCGAGGCCGGAAACGAATAGCAAGCTCAAATAGAGATAGTAAGAACTGCCGAGGAAGAATGACGCGCTGGCGGCGGCATAGATTGCCAGGCCGAGAATAATGGTTCGCTTACGGCCGAACCGATCTGCCAGAAAGCCGAGAAAAATACCACTGCCGGCAATAGCGATCATCGTCGCCCAATGAAAGGCACTCGCCTCCGTATTGCTCAAGCCCATTTCGCCTTTGGCAATTTTGATGATCTCGCCAACCGCATCGGTAGTCATTGCGAACATGAAAAACATCGCGAAGGTCAATGCCGTGATCAGCGCATAAGAGGCGTGCTTGGTTTGCGTGCTTGCGTGAGACATGATTAGTATTTTCCTTTAGCGTTCATAAGTAGCAAGAAATACAAACGATTGCAATTTGTTTTGTTTTCTGCCACTGGACAGGGTAAGTTAGTCAATAGGTAGCAAATACAAATACTTAGGAGAATGTCGGATGGCCGTTATCAATCCCCCAATTGTCGCTGGTATCGACGCTGGGGGCACCAGTTTCAAACTTGGCATTGCAACCGCTGACGGCACCCTCTTGGCGCATGACCGGGTGGCCACGACCACGCCTGAAGCGACAATTGCGGCGGTGGCGACGCTGATCAAGACGATGGTGGCAGATCAAAGTGGCATGCTGACCGGGCTTGGCATAGCCGCGTTCGGTCCGCTTGATATTGATCCCGGCTCAAAAACCTATGGCTCGATTCTGAAGACGACCAAGGCTGGCTGGTCTGGTGTCGACTTACGCCGCCGCTTTGCCACGGCACTTGGTGTCGATGTTGCGGTTGATACGGATGTTAATGGCGCGCTGCGGGCTGAAATGAAATGGGGCGCCGCCCAAGATGCGCCAAGCGCTGCCTATATTACGATTGGCACCGGCATCGGCGCTGGTATTTATGCCGGCGGGGATTATCTTGGGCGACCCTCTCATCCGGAGTTTGGTCATATCAGGATACAACGCCACCGCGATGATTTAAATTTTGCCGGTGTGTGCCGGTTCCATGGCGATTGCCTCGAAGGGCTGGCATCGGCGAATGCT
>JAZGEB010000126.1:0-2572 GCA_036478515.1 Parvularculaceae bacterium
AAATTCTGGTGCCGCTCGGCTCCTTCGTGATGATTGTGCTGTTGGTCGCAATCCCATTTTACTTCAAGCATCGAAATCGCCGGGTGGTGTTTGATACGCTGGTTGCCACGGTTGAGAAAACCGGCACGGTTGACCCGCATCTGGTTGACGCGATTACGCAAGACAATGTCGGGCCCAATGCAGATTTGCGCCGGGGCATTTTGCTCTTGGCCATCGCCGGGGGTCTCGCCTCATTGGCCACTTTCGGCAATGCCCCCAGTGAGGCCCCGCTCATGGCGATTGCCGCCTTCCCCGGCCTGATCGGATTGGCTTATGTTATCTTTCATTTCTTCATCCCAAGAGAACCGACAGTTTAAACCGGACCAAGAGGGGACTTATTGTCGATGGATGACACCCATCTGGTGTTGCTCGCGCAAGCAAGTGACGGCGCGAAGGCAAAAAAAGCGTTTGGCCAATTGGTCACCCGCCATCAGGCACCATTGCGCGTCTTTTTAAGGCGCTATACCGGCACTCATCAGGATGCAGAAGATATTGCCCAGGAGACATTTTTGTTAGCATGGCGCCACATAAATCAATATCGCGGTGACAGCCTGTTCCGCAGCTGGTTGTTCAAAATATCTATCCGGGAGGCAGGTCGCAAAGCCGGCCGCGACCAGCGCCAACAAAGCAATGATTTGGCACATGACATAGGAGTGGAAACCAGCCCGACTGATATGGAAAAGCGGCTCGACTTGCATCAGGCTCTGGCGCGTTTGCCAGAATTAGAACGGGCCAGCATCCTTCTTTGCGATGGCTGCGGCATGAGCCATGCGCAAGCCGCCGCGGCCTTGGAAACGCCGCTTGGCAGTATTAAAACCTATGTCGCAAGAGCCCGCAATTTATTGCGCACAGCGATGGAAAGGGAAGTTTAAGCGATGACCAACCAAGATAACCAGCCGTCAATTTTGACCGCGCAGATGCAGGCCGAAATAGCGCAGGCCCAGAGCGAAGACTATGCCAGCCAAATAATGGCTAGGCTGAAACCAAGATTTAGCCCGCGCCCCCTGATCCTCGCGGTGCTAACACTGGTTGGCGCATTCTGGACCGCCTCGCAAATGCGCGGTATCTTACACGGGCTGGCCACAACCATTCCGACCAATTCTGGCGACTTGCAACAATATTCCTTTAACGGGATGACCATCACCATGCCTTTCGGGTTTTCTTTGGCCGCTTTCGTTGTGATGATATTAGTCTGTATATTGATTACCGCCCGAGAATAACTATCATTCGACATAAAACGACTATTGTCGCGCATCGCTGGTGGTGCTAGAGCAATTCCGAGGTAAGGTGGTCCACCCCTTTTACGTTTTGGAGAAGCCAGGGCGCTGGGTTCCTTGCCGATACGGATCTAGCTTCCTCGGAAAATGATCTAGGTCAGGCTTTCACAAAATGGGACAAGGGTCGAATAGATGGCCAAAGCTGACATCAAAAATGGCATCCCCCGCGCTTGGCAGCGAATGCTCTCTGGCCGACGGCTGGATATTCTTGATCCCTCACCGATGGATGTCGAAATTGAAGATATTGCCCATGGCCTCGCCCGGGTTTCGCGCTGGAACGGTCAAACCACCGGCCCTTTGGCGTTCAACGTGGCGCAACATTCGGTCATTGTCGAAGAGCTATGCCAGAAGCTCGCGCCCAAATGGCCGACAAAATGGCGCCTCGCGGCGCTTATTCATGATGCACCAGAATATGTCATTGGTGATTTGATCTCGCCCTTTAAAGCCGCGCTTGGAGCCCGCTATCGCGAGATAGAAGATGGACTGGAACGGGCCATTCACATTCGCTTTGGTTTGCCACCGCATCTGCCAGAAAGTGTCGCCAAAACCATCAAGCGCGCCGACCGCATTTGCGCCTTCTTCGAAGCGCAACAATTTGCCGGCTTTTCCCATACAGAAGCGAGCAAATTATTCGGCGCGCCGCGCAATGTTCTGCCCTTCCAAATTAAGGCCTTATCCGTTGATCAGAGCCAAAAACTATTTTTGCAGCGTTTTGAAAGCCTGAACAAAGACCTCGCTCAAAAGTGAGCCGTTTTTAGGGAAAATTCACTCGCCAAGCACAAGCTTCATGCCCATATTAGTCTCATGATTATCATTAGCCCGGCCCTGCTCGTCCCCGACGCGATTAAAACGCACCGCCCCAGTGCCGGGTTGGCATTTCGCGATGCTGGGGCAAATTTTGAGGCGATTGCCCGGAGCCAAATTTTGGACTTGCCGATGGATGTCACCTGCACCGCTATGGTCGGCACGATACTGACCCAAATGCTCGACTTCGCAAAATCCCATGATTGGCAAACACCGCTACTGGTCAGTTGCACGCTTGGGCTCAGCCGCTCGCCCGCTGCCGCGATGATTATCGCCTGCGCGACAAACCCAAGCCGCGACGAAGCCGAGATCGCCAAAGCCTTGCGCCGCGCTGCGCCTTGTTCCGATCCCCATTTGATGATGATCGCAGCAGCTGATGAAATGCTCGACCGTGATGGCCGGATGATTGATGCTCTGGATGAGATGGGGCCCCCACGCGGCGAATGCATCGG
>JAZGEB010000127.1:0-3892 GCA_036478515.1 Parvularculaceae bacterium
CTTCAGCTGAGATACCATCAAGAATGTTGTCGGCTTTACGCTTTGTGGCGATCGCTGATTCGAGGGAAGACCGGATGCCTTCAACCACGATCTCGTCGGTGACATCTGCAATCGGCTCAGCGGCTGCCTCAACAACCTCTTCAGCAGGAGCTGGCAATGGCGTTGCAGATGCATCAGGCGCTGTGTCTTGAGCAAAAGCTGTCCCGGTTAGTAAGACGGAGCCGAGAATAACGGTTGAGACCGTTTCTAGGAAGCGCGACCGTAAGGCAGCGTGATGGCGAGTGGATAGTGTCATGGTATTCCCCTTGTAGTGCCGACAGTGAACGAGATGCCCTGGCGTGGATTTGTTTAGCTCTTGCCAGCCCGCCATTCCAAAAGTGAAATAGTCAACGCTGTCATGTATGACGATTGCTAAGGCTGGAATGCCATCTCGTCAATATCTACGTGACTAATTAACCATGTTTCCCCAAAAATTGTTGCAAATTTGCATCGAAACTCTGTGCCAATGCTGTGTCTGAAAGTCGCCTAACACCTATTGAGAATACGCCGTCATACCATTCTCGTTGCCCGGGAATTATTGGAAAGTGTTTGAATATTAAGGGTAAATCTAAATATGAGGCCCGACCGGTGGGGTGCGCCAAGATAATTGACACCCAACGTCGCCCCAAATAAGCGGAAAAACCAGGCCCAATCAGGGCCGGGTTGGTAATTTCATAAAAGTTAACGCCGAAGCCCTGATGAGGGGCTTATCACCGGCGCGGCCAAATACGCCCTATTCTGCATAAAGGGCCATCAAATGCGGCCGGATAATCGCAGTCCATACCGCATAGCCATCAGCATTAAGGTGCAATTTATCGTCCCGGAAGAGCGTCTCATCAGATATGCCATCTTTAACCACAGCGGTTGCGGTATCGATATAAAACAAATGGTCATCGGTTTTGGTCACGGCTTCAACAAGCGCATTACCTTGTCTAACCTGATCAACCGCGCTCCATCGAGCCTTGGTCGGGCTCATCGAGATAAAGTGAATATCAATCTCAGGATAGATCGCGCGCGTCTCCGCGACAAAATCAATAAAGCCCTGCTTGACCCGTTCTGGCGCGCCCGGGGTTGGAACGACAATGTCATTGGTGCCGGAAAACATCACGATCGCTTTGGGCTGATACGGCCAAACAATGCGATCGGCATAATAGACCGCGTCATATATTTTCGAGCCGCCAAAACCGCGTTGGATCACCGGGAGCGGGGCCATGTCCGCAGCCAACGTTTCCCAAAATACAATGCTCGAACTGCCGACAAAGACGATGCCCCCCGGCGCTGGTGGGTTAGTCTTGTCAGATTCTTCAAAGGCCCTGATCGCTTCAGCCCATTTGCCAACTTCGTCGTATGGACGATCAGCGACAGGTGTCGCCGTCCATTTAGGTGCGCTAACGGTCACTGTCTTTGCGTCGTTTTCGACCGGAAGCTTGCCCGGAGATAGGATTTGAGAACACCCGCCAATGAAAATAATTGCCAGAAAAATTGCCAGTATGCTGACCAGCCCCGCCCGTAGATTAATCAATCCGTTCATTTGCATCTCAAATCCTCTGTTTCGATTTCTCGTTGGTCATATAGCATATAATAGGGCTCGCCCCATACAAATAATCTAGTCCCACGCTAAGACAGCCATCACCGGGAAATGATCGGACGCATAGCGCCCGTGCCCCAACATGATCAAGGTGGGTGCTGAAAATCCAGATTTGTTTTTCCCGTGTCTTGCTGGGTGAAATAGCCATAAGTGCAAATGCGCGGATAAGCGGCATCCCAGCCGATAGATTTTTCGCTCGGCGTTTGCGACAATTACTGCGCATCTTCCCGGCGCTGATAAACCCGCACGTAATCAATTTCGAGCCGTTGCGGAAGCACAGCGTCGTCAATGCCGACATCGCCCCGGCCCCACCAGCCGCCAATCGCAAGGTTCAAAATCACATGATAGGGATGGTCAAAAGGCCATGTCTGCCAGTCCGCGTCTGGTTCTTTTAGATAGGTAAAATAAAGACTGTCATCGAAGAAGACATTAAGTCTGTCAGGGTGCCAATTAATCGCATAGGTATGAAAATCTTGACCCGGATCATCCAATTGTACCGTGCCATTGCGTTGTAATCCGTTAATCCAGTAATAGGCTTTGGTATGGATGGTCGAATGAACCACGCCGGGGTCATGGCCGACATGTTCCATAATATCAATTTCGCCTGAATTCGGCCAACCAGGGCAAATATCTTCCCACGGATTTAACGTACAATTTTCATCCGCATAGCGCCGGTCATCGGTTGGATATAGCCATATAGCCGGCCAAGTCCCTTGCCCTATTGGCAGCTTGGCCCGCACTTCAATGCGGCCATAAAGGAGGTCATCATGGCCTTCGCTGGTCAGGCGGGCCGAAGTATATTCAGCATTGTTATATTTTTCATGATGCGCTTCGATGATCAGCCTGCCATTTTCAACCCGCACATTGCGTGGAAAATCTGTATAGGTTTGATCTTCATCATTCACCTTGCGGGCATCCCATAAAAGCGTGTTCCACTGCTCCGGGTCTGGCGCACCATCTGTGTCAAATTCATCTGCCCATAATAATTGATACACTGACAAATCAGCTTTGACATGGGGCCGAATGAGAACTGCATTTATTTTTGCGGTGCCGCGTCTCGGGCTAAAACCCATCTCTAATGAGCCATCTGCAACCTTAACGCGGGCAAAAGTGCGCGCACCAGCCTTATTGATTTTATGGGTCGGGACGTGAAAAGAGGAGAGCACCACATTACCCTCAAGCGCCACCTCAATAATCGCACCGGGGGCTTCGTCATCCTCCTTTTTCAGAGGCTCGGTGTAGTAAATGGTCACGTCATAAAGCCCATTGACCATCGGAATGGCCACTTCGAAAGCACCGGCTCGAAATGATTTATAAAGTAGCGCATCGGGAGTGCCTAAAACTTTATCCGTGCACCCGAACTCGCCGCCATCAGCGAAGGGGGCACCGGCAAGAAATATCGTCCCGTCTGTAGCGGTGAAATCCGCACCGCCCAAATTGATCGCCACAACAGAAGCTTGCTTAGTCTGAGCAGCATTCGCAAATTTTTCAAATTGCTTATCAAGCTGCGCGCACGCATTGAGCATGCAAGCCCCGAGAAAGAAAACGTATCCGAGCTTGGGCATTCTGGTGATGGGATGAAAGGTCTGCATATTCATCAATCGCTTTTTATATCGCTTCGTGCAGCATAACAGTCATCGCAACAAAATTCTAAACAACATTTGCAAAACGAAAACATTCCTAGTCGCTAAGCGAGTGAGCCTCCCGATGAGAAGCAACAATCCGTCAGCCTCCAAATATTCCCTTTACATTATTTAACCAGTTGGTTAAGTAATGTATTATGCAGATTTCCTCTAACCTAAATATTACTTTTGCGGCTTTAGCCAATCCCACAAGACGGGCTATTCTGGCGCAATTGGCTGAAGGGGATGCGACAGTCAATCAAATAGCAGCGCCGTTCCAGATGAGTCTGCCTGCGGTCTCCAAACATATCAGGGTTCTCGAACGGGCAGGACTGATCACTCAAGGCCAAGAAGCTCAATATCGCCCGTGCAAACTCAACGCGGCCCCTTTGGAAGCCATATCATCATGGACAGAACAATATCGCCCGATCTGGGAAGCGCGGTTTGACCGCTTGGATACCTGCCTCAAACAAATGAAAGGGTCGCCCAATGACCAGTGAAAATGAATGGCTTTCCATCGAGCGCGTGTTTGATGCGCCTATTGAAGCGGTGTGGAAAATGTGGACTGATCCTGCCCTTTACCAGCAATGGTATGGTCCCAACGGAATGAACATCCCGGTCGCTGAAATGGATGTTGTCATCG
>JAZGEB010000128.1:0-6276 GCA_036478515.1 Parvularculaceae bacterium
CCAATCTCGATGTCTTTAACCGGCATCACGGCAATAGCGACCAAGCCATTGGCGGTTGAGGCTGATTGGGTATAGTCTTTGCGCTGCGGCCGGAGCCCCGCCCGATAAGCATCCTCTTCGCGCAGCACTAAATTACTCGCGCCAGTGTCGATCAACACTTCGATTGGCGCGCCATTGACTTTGATGGTGGTAAAATATTGCCCACCAGGCCCCTTTTTGATGTGAACAATTTCAGCGTATTTATGCGCAGTAGACTGATTTTCCTGCCGTACGGTACCAACCACCGGTTTTTTATCTTCGATAAATTGCTCAAATTGACCGGTCGCCACCCCTTGATCTAACACCCTCACGACACTAACGCAGGACAGCGCAAAAAAGACCGAGCGGCCAAGGGATATTTTCATTCGTCACCGGGCGGAAATGCGTGAATGATCGGATCAGAAGCAGCTAAGTCATCCGGCCCAAAACCGTTGGGAGGGGGCATGTCATCGGCGACAATCTCCGGAAAATTATTTGAAGGTACTTCCGGTATGCTCATAGGTGGTAAGTTATTGGTTGATTTTTGCGGGCTCTCTACCCGCATCTTCTGCACATGACGATCGCTCCTGCGGTCAATTTTGGTTTGCGCCCTTGCATCGGGTGTTTTTCTCTGCTCGGCTCCAGCACTAGAACTTAGCCTGTCACCTTGCGCAACTTTTGATGGTTCCTGATCTGATGTTGCCGCCATAAAAGCCGGCAAATTATGCTCAATCACCTGCACGGTCATTAAACACAAAATCATCCCAAAAACGGCCCATTTTAACACTGGATGCACGCGGCCCTCCCAAACGAAAAATCTCGAAGGGCAAGGCTATAATTGTTGCGTTAAGATGGCGTCAAAAAAGACCGTTAACGGATGGTTTCAAGAGACGTTAAAATTCAAGCATATCACGCATGGAATATCGGCCTGGCTTTTGGTCAATCAGCCACTTTGCGGCGGCTAACGCTCCCTTGGCAAATAAATTTCGGTCGAGGGCACGATGCGATAAGGTGAGGATTTCTTCTTGCCCCCCAAACCAGACATCATGGTCGCCAATGATATTGCCCGCCCGCAAGACCGAAAATCCAATTGCGCCGGCTTCACGCGGGGTTGTTGACCCTTCACGACTAAGCACCGCCTTGTCATCAAGCTTGACCCCCCGACCGGTCGCAGCGGCCTCGCCTAACATCAAAGCTGTGCCTGACGGCGCATCCTTTTTTTGGCGATGATGCGCCTCAAAAATCTCAATGTCATAGTCGGGTCCGAGCTTAGCTGCTGCCTGCTCAACCAAACTTGCCAGTAAATTGACCGCCAAACTCATATTGCCTGACTGTAAAATCGGAATTGACTTGGCGGCGGTTGTTATTTTGGTTTCTAAGCTTGGGCTGATCCCAGTTGTGCCAATGATCATCGGCCTTTTCAACGCGACACATTCGGCGATAAATTTTTCCGTTGCCTCTGGCGCCGTAAAATCAACAACCACATCTGCTTGGTCAAACGTTGGCACCTCTTGAAAATTGTCATCGCCCTGGCAAATCTTGGTAAGGGCCTGCCCCATGCGGCCTGTTCCAGCTCCGGCAATGGCTATGTTGACAGCCACTAAATCTTCCGCTCCCAGAATTCTTTTGCCTTATCAAAAAATCCTTTTGATTCAGGGCAAGCCTCGTCGCCGCCTTCTTGGCAAAATTCTTCCAGCAATTCGCGCTGGCGCGGGGTCATACCAACCGGGGTTTCGACCCGCAATTCAACGAATAGATCACCGCGGCCTTTGCGTCGCAGGACACTCATGCCTTTGCCTTTAAGGCGGAATTTTTTACCGGTTTGAGCGCCCTCGGGAATGTTAATTTTAACCCGTCCGCCATCTATCGTTGGCGCTTCAATATCACCACCAAGCGCGGCAGTCGTCATCGGTACATGTGCAGCACAATATAGATCGGGTCCATCACGCTCAAATAATGGGTGGTCATTGACCTGGACAAATAAATATAAATCACCAAAGGGCCCACCACGCACGCCCGCCTCGCCCTCGCCGGCAAGGCGAATACGCGTTCCATCTTCAACACCAGCAGGAATTTCAACTGACAATGTTCGATCCGTCCGCACACGGCCTTGCCCGCCACACGCCTCACAAGGGTCGGTAATTACTTGACCTTGGCCATTGCAGCCCGGGCATGTACGTTCGACCGTGAAGAAACCTTGGCTCGCCCGCACCCGGCCAACACCGCCACAAGTTGAGCATGATTTTGGGCCAGATCCCGGTTCCGCACCCGACCCCTCACAAGGCTCGCACGCTTCGGAGGACGGCACAGTGATGGTTGCCTTTTTTCCTTCATAGGCATCACCCAGGGAAATCGACAAATCATATTTCAGATCCGAGCCGCGACCCGGATTGCGCCGCCCGCCACCGCGCTGACCGCCCATGAATTCGCCAAAAATATCGTCGAAAACATCCGAAAAAGCCGAAGCCGAAAACCCTTGTCCGCCGCCAAAACCACCGGCGCCCTGACCGCCATTTTTAAACGCCTCATGTCCGAAGCGATCATAAGCGGCGCGCTTTTGTTCATCCGACAAGACTTCATAGGCCTCGCCATATTCTTTGAATTTTTTTTCAGCCTCAGCATCCCCCGGGTTTCGATCCGGATGATATTTCATCGCCAATTTGCGAAAGGCCGATTTGATCTGCTTTTGGTCAGCACTGCGCTCGACCCCCAGCATTAAATAATAGTCAGCGCTCACGAAAGCTGATCCTTTTAAACTTACGCTTAGTTTGCCTCAAATTAAAGGCCAAGCGTTGGGTAGAACGTCGCCGATTGCAACTAATATCTAATAACATTACCAGACCGCCCAAGCGGTGCCACAGCTGATATCTTCCTCAAGAAAACTGTGGCGGCAACCGCCGCCACAATTGAGTCATGTATCATTAGTTTTTCGGGTCGCCGTCGACCTCTTCATAATCGGCATCGACAATATCTGCCTCTTCAGCCGCATCGGATGCCGCATCCCGGGCCGCATCGGCCTCGGCATTGGCATCGTCTTGTGAATACATTGCCTCACCAAGCTTCATACTGGCCGTGGCCAAGACTTGGACCTTCTCTTCGATGCTGTCCTTGTCAGCGTCTTCGTCATCCAGCGTTTCACGAAGACTGGCCAGCGCATCTTCGATCGCCTTTTTGTCATCGGCGCTGACCTTATCGCCATGTTCACTCACGGCTGATTCAGTTGAATTGATCAACGCTTCGCCCTGATTGCGGGCTTCGACCTGTTCGCGCCGCTCCTTATCAGCTTCGGCATTGGCTTCAGCATCTTTGACCATCGCTTCGATATCAGCATCGGTCAGACCACCAGAGGCCTGAATACGGATTGATTGCTCTTTATTCGTGGCCTTGTCCTTGGCCGATACATTTACGATACCGTTGGCATCAATATCGAAGGTCACTTCAACCTGCGGGACACCGCGCGGTGCCGGAGGAATACCGATGAGATCAAACTGACCGAGTTGCTTATTATCAGCGGCCATCTCGCGTTCGCCTTGGGCCACCCGAATGGTCACAGCGGACTGGTTGTTTTCAGCGGTTGAAAAGACTTGGCTTTTCTTGGTCGGGATGGTGGTGTTACGATCAATCAATCGGGTGAAGACACCGCCCAATGTTTCGATCCCAAGCGATAGCGGCGTCACATCAAGCAACAGCACATCTTTGACATCGCCTTGCAACACACCAGCTTGGATCGCCGCACCAAGCGCCACAACTTCATCGGGGTTGACGCCCTTATGGGGCTCTTTGCCGAAGAACTTATTGACCGTCTCTTGCACTTTTGGCATCCGCGTCATGCCACCAACGAGAATAACTTCGTCGATGTCAGAAGCCGAAAGCCCGGCATCTTTCAACGCAGCTTTACATGGATCAACGGTGCGCTTGATCAAATCTTCGACAAGGCTTTCAAATTTTGCCCGTGTCAGTTTCATATTGAGGTGTTTGGGGCCAGATGCATCCGCCGTGATATAAGGCAGGTTCACTTCATATTGCGGTGCAGAGGAAAGTTCCTTCTTGGCCTTTTCAGCTTCTTCTTTAAGCCGTTGTAGCGCTAGCTTGTCGCCGCGCAAATCCATGCCGGATGATTTTTTAAACTCGTCCGCAAGATAATTGACAATTCGCAAGTCAAAATCTTCGCCGCCCAGAAAAGTATCCCCATTGGTCGATTTGACTTCAAAAACGCCGTCGCCGATTTCCAGAATAGAAACATCAAAAGTACCACCGCCAAGGTCATAAACAGCGATAGTCTGGCCTTCATTTTTGTCGAGGCCATAGGCCAGTGCCGCTGCCGTCGGTTCGTTGATGATCCGCAACACTTCGAGGCCAGCAATTTTACCAGCATCTTTAGTCGCCTGACGCTGCGCATCATTAAAATAAGCAGGCACAGTGATCACCGCTTGGGTGACCTTATCGCCGAGATAAGCTTCGGCAGTTTCTTTCATCTTGGTCAGCGTAAAGGCAGAGATTTGCGAAGGCGCATATTTCTCACCGCGCCCCTCAACCCAAGCATCGCCATTTTCGCCTTTGATGATTTTGTAAGGCACCATCTCCATATCTTTTTTCACCGTTGGGTCAGTGAAATTCCGGCCGATCAGCCGTTTGATCGCAAAGAATGTGTTTTCCGGGTTGGTCACCGCTTGGCGCACCGCCGGCTGGCCGATCAATCGTTCACCATCTTCGGTAAACGCAACAACCGATGGGGTGGTGCGCATGCCTTCTGCATTTTCAATTACCTTCGGGTCGCCGCCTTCCATCACAGCCACGCAAGAGTTCGTCGTCCCAAGGTCAATACCAATTACTTTAGTCATTCGTCATAGTCTCCATTTAGCAGGCTCAATAACGGGTCGCCTTGAATGCAAGCGCTCTACCCTGGTGAGCCCCTTTTAAGGGGGTGTTGCAGCGGATATAAGCAGGCGACTTAGTCCCTGCAACAGGGAAGGGACAGGAAAATGCCCCGAGACCGGGTTTTTTTACCCCAAGCGTCGCTTGAAGTGAGGAAGACGCATTGTTGCTACTAACACTCATTCGCAAATATTCTTTTTAGACCTTCGAATAACCACGGGTAACCATTTCGAAAGACTTACTTAAACGTTTTTTCACCCCGCTTTGCTATGACACCTCTTGAGTAACCAGTTTTCGAGGAGGGGTCATGCAGGCTCTGCGTTCCAAATTCTTAGTATCTATCGCCGCGCTTGCTTTAACAGCATGTGCCTCATCAGGGGGCAGTGATAATGGTATTCCACTGCCAGAGCTTAATTCTGATGGCTCGGTCTCACAGCCGAAAAACATCGCCCTGACCAATATTGGCTATCTGCATCCCAGTGCTAGTGGTGCCGCGACCAGTGGCCGCAGCGCCAAGGATGAAGACTTTGAAGTCGCGTTGGCAACCATGACGCTGGATATCCAGACCAATGGTGGCCTCGTCCTGAACAATGCCTCCCGTACCACATTCGGGGAAGGTGGCACTGTCTCATTTGATGCCTCAACCAATACATTTATTTATGACATCACGTCAGTGCGTGCCGGGTCTACAGATGGGGCAAGCTATCAACAAACTTTCAGTAATATCCTGATCGCCGACCCCAAGGATGACTTCCTGCCATCTGCGGTGTTAGCCACTGGCTTCAATCAGGGAACTGCCGTCGGTCGACTGGCGATTACGCTTTCATCCGTCCCGGATATTTTTAGCTTCGTGAATTTGCCTGCGGATGGCTCAGCACCTGCTTTCACTGGCTTTGACGAAAGCCACCGTGGCAATGTCAATGGTGTCATCAGCACGCTTGAAACTTTATCAGTCGAGCAGCTTGGATTACTCGAGGAATATGTCGATAATTATTTGGCGTTTGATTATGTCAGGTATAATGGCACCGGCGGTGTGAGCTATAATCAAGGCCAACTCGACACCTCAACGCCGCGGCTTTATTCTGCAAATAGTCTGTGGGTCCGCCAAACAGCAACACAGCTTGAATATGGCGCATCTGTCTTTGGTATTCGCACACCGTCCTTCGACATGCCGACGACCGGCACAGCCCGTTACATCGGTTCATTGGGGGGATATTTATTCCGCCAGAACACGGCGACCTTCATGACCGGCGGCGCCATTTTTGATGTCAATTTCGCCACCAACCGGGCTGACTTTCAATTGAACCCTGCGGTTCAAGAAACTGGAGCTGGCGGGGAAGTTGTCTTTCAAGCCTATGAAGATTTCGTGGGTGTAGCTGTCAT
>JAZGEB010000129.1:0-2224 GCA_036478515.1 Parvularculaceae bacterium
GGAAGTTGGCTTTAATCGTGCCGGTAATCACATCAACTGAAGGACGCTGTGTCGCCATGATCAAATGGATGCCTGCCGCGCGCGCCATTTGCGCCAATCGCTGCACCATCGCTTCAATATCTTTGCCAGCGACCATCATCAGGTCGGCAACTTCGTCGATCACGACGACAATGTAGGGCAAAGTCTGATAGTCGAGGTCTTCGCTCTCATATACCGGCTCGCCAGTGTCACTATCATATCCCGTATGGACAGTGCGATTGAGATTTTCACCTCGGCTCTCAGCATCCCGAATACGCTCATTGAAGCCGGTGATATTTCGAACACCAACTTTTGACATTTTCTTATAGCGCTCTTCCATTTCGCGCACAGTCCATTTCAACGCGACAACCGCCTTGCTAGGGTCTGTCACGACAGGGGCGAGCAGATGGGGAATGCCTTCATAAACCGATAGCTCGAGCATTTTTGGATCGACCATGATCAACTTACATTGATCAGGCGGCATCCGATAAAGCAAAGACAGGATCATGGTATTAATGCCGACAGATTTACCAGAGCCCGTGGTTCCGGCGATCAGCAAGTGGGGCATTTTTGCAAGGTCAGCAAATTCAGGCTCGCCGCCAATATTTTTACCCAAGCTAATTGTCAGTGTCCCCTTGGTTCGCTCAAACCCAGGCGCTGCCAGCATTTCGCGCAAGAACACTGTTTCACGCTCTAAATTCGGGAGTTCAATCCCGATCGCATTGCGCCCCGGCACCACCGCCACACGACAAGCTATGGCGCTCATTGAACGGGCAATGTCATCGGCCAAATTAATCACTCGCGACGACTTCACCCCCGCCGCAGGTTCCAATTCATAAAGCGTCACCACCGGTCCAGGACGAACATTGGTGATTTCGCCGCGCACGCCAAAATCCGCCAGCACTGTCTCCAACATCCGCGCATTTTGCTCAAGCTGCTCATCATCCACCTCGAGGCGGTCTGCAGCGCTTGGCAGCGCCATCAAATTCAAGGGGGGGAATTTATACTTATCAGCAGAGAACACCGGAAACTCAGCTTGCTCAGCGACTGAAGTCAATTTCTTCTTCTTTTCACGGATGATTTTACGCTTCGATTTGAGCGCATTTTTCAGCGTTCCATCGCTTTCTTCTGCTTCCTCATCTTCAAGGCTGCCATCAATAGTGGCCAATTTTAGTTTTTTGCGTTTTGTCGAAGCGACCGAAGGTTCTTTGCACTCGCCTGCGGCGGCCTCATCGTCCTCCTCTGCAGCCTCGCCGGTAAAGCGCTCGACCACGGTTTCATAAGCGTACGCAATTTCTTCTTTGATATTGAACAGCGCCTCGAGCGCCAGTTCAAAATGGATCAGCTGAACGCGGGCCGCAAAACAGATCAACCAAACCCCAAGGGATAATAAAATTGTGCTGGCAAAAAGAGCCGCGCCGGGCAAGCCAATAGCCGCAAACGGAACAGCGAATAGCGCCAACATCTTGACGCCTAGAAATCCACCCATCCCGACCACAAACGGCCAGTCTGCAGCCAGAGGCAGCGCGCTCGCGAACCCGGCAAAAGAGAGTGTTCCAACAATCCAAGCGCAAAATCTCAACCACGCCAATGCCGGTGTATAATCCGGCGTGCCCAAGCGCAAAGCCGTCAGGCCCCAAACTGCGAGCGGGATCGGGAGCACCAACGCCGCACCGCCAAAGAGTTGCAGTAAAACATCCGCCAATTTGGCCCCAAACGAGCCAATCCAATTGCTGGCTTCACGGGCTGTCGCATTCGACAGGCTCGGGTCGCTGATCGAAAAACTGGCAATCGACAATATTGCCATTCCCGCCAGCAGGATCAATGACACGGCCCCCGCCCGAATAAGCAAGTTCTTCACTGCCCGGCCAGCCCGGGCAAAGGCGGTTTCTTCTTCTGTCGGCGAAAAGGGACGCTGGAAAGATCGGCTCATGGGTCAGATACTCGGGACGGCAAAAGATGCGGATTAACGCTTGGCTAACCATTTTGCCATGATGCCGGTAAACAAGGGGTTAATAGATATTAACGAGTTTTGACCGCCTGCCCAAGACAAACCAGCCCACTTTGCCTGCTTTTCTAAGTTGATCTATTGACCCCTCACCCGCTCGCGAAGGGCTCGCTGGCCTCTCCCAAGGGAGAGGCAAAAGAGGCGTTTTCCTCTCCCTTGGGAGAGGCACAAATTTTTCTTAAAATTTGGGTGAGGGGT
>JAZGEB010000130.1:0-5822 GCA_036478515.1 Parvularculaceae bacterium
AGTTGATGACCACGGCGATTGTGCTCGACCAAATCAAGAGCGGCAAGATTTCTCTCGAAACTGAATTTGAGGTCAGCGAAAAAGCGTGGCGGACCAAAGGCTCGAAAATGTTCGTGCTGGTCAAAACAAAGATCAAAGTTGAGGATTTATTGAAGGGCATTATCGTGCAATCGGGCAATGATGCATGCATTGTTGTGGCTGAAAATATTGGTGGATCTATTGAGGGCTTTGTTAAAATCATGAATGACAAAGCACAAGAATGGGGCCTTGATCAATCCAGTTTCACCAATCCCAATGGTTTGCCAGACCCAGACCAACTAATGAGCGCATATGATTTAGCAAAACTAACCCGTAAAATAATCCGCGATTATCCGGATCAATTCGCGATGTTTTCATTACCAGAATTTACCTGGTCAAAAATTACTCAGCAAAATCGCAACCCATTGCTGAAATCCTTCGATGGGGCGGACGGCATGAAAACCGGGTATACCGAACTTTCAGGCTACGGCATTGTCGGCACTGCGTTTAAAGATCAACAGCGGCGGATCATTGTCCTCAATGGCCTTGAGACCCATAGCGCTCGAACCAGAGAAGCCACGCGGGTGATGGAACTGGCTTTTTCACAATTTGATACGCGGAAATATTTTTCCAGCGGGCAAAAAATTGCCCAAGCTGATATTTTTATGGGCAGAAGTCCGAGTGTTGACTTGGAAATTCGCAATGATGTTACTTTCACATTGCATGTAAAACCGCTCAATAAAATTGCCGCCCATATTATTTATCAAGGCCCCTTGCGGGCGCCTCTGACCAAAGGCGATCAAGTTGCTGTATTGCGGGTGACGATGCCCGGCCAGCCAGTTCATGAATATCCTCTTTATGCGGCTGAAGACGTGCGTGAAATTGGCATGTTCGGTAAAATCCGTGCCGGATTAACCTCCCTGCTGACACCGCCCAATGCAGAAGATGTGTGAGTGATGTCTGGATTGTTCATCAGCTTTGAAGGTGTTGAAGGGGCGGGAAAATCAACGCAAATCAAGCTTTTGCATGAGAGCCTGCTGGCGAAAAATATTAGCCCGGTTCTGACCCGCGAACCAGGAGGGACGGCTGGGGCAGAAGCGATCCGCAAATTACTCGTTACTGGCCGGACCGATAGTTGGAGCGCCCTTAGCGAATGTTTGTTGATGAATGCCGCGCGGCGCGACCATGTGGAACGGGTGATCATCCCAGCTCTTGAGGCGGGCAAAGTCGTGATTTGCGACCGATTTTCTGACTCGACCAGAGCCTATCAAGGCTATGCCGGCGAAGTGCCGCTCGATCAATTGCGCCATATCGAGCAGGCTGTTGTCGGCGATCATCTGCCCGACCTGACCCTGATTCTCGATTTACCGGTGAAGGACGGACTTGCAAGAGCCTTGCTGCGCGGCGGCGCTGATCGGTTTGAGAAAAAGGGCCAAGCCTATCATGAAAAAGTGCGGAACGGCTTTTTGGCCATCGCTAAGGCCGAGCCGGATCGGTGCGTCGTCATCAATGCGGCTAACACCGTGCAGCATATCCATGATAAGATTATCGCTGTCGTGACACCAAGGTTGCCCGCTCATGCGTGATGAAATAGTCGAAGAAAGGGGGCTCACCCCGGACAATCGCGCTGATTTTATCGGGGCCCAGATTGTTGATCCTTATTTTTGCCAGTTGATTAATCAAGGAAATTTAACCGGCGGCTGGTTACTCACCGGCCCGCCCGGCATCGGCAAAGCAACATTAGCGTTTCGGATTGCGCGGGGCTTGTTCGCGTATGCAACTGGGGACACCGCCCAAACCGGCTTGCAGATTGAAGCTGAAAGCCAAGTTTTTAAGCTCGTCGCCCATCATGGCCATCCTGATCTGGCGGTCATTCGACGCCCCTATGACGAAAAAGCAAAACGGCTAAAGACCGTCATCAATGTTGACGAAATTCATCGCGCAATCGCCTCGATGCGACAAACCTCGAGCACCGGGGCGAGGGTGGTTATTATTGATAGTGCTGATGAGATGAACAGAACCGCCGCCAATGCTCTATTGAAATTTTTGGAAGAGCCCCCGGCGGACACGCTTATTCTATTAGTTTCCTCAGCGCCAGGACGATTGTTGCCAACGATACGCTCACGCTGCCGCAATTTCGCCCTACCAAGAGCTTCAGACGACGCAATCACTTCATTTTTAGTCGATGAGCTTGACATGTCCGTGCAAGATGCAAAATCAATCGCCGCCCATGCGCAGGGCCGGCCGGGATTTGCGCTCATGCTGGCGGCTGAAGATGGCGTTGAAGCTGTCTTGCTAAGGGATCAGTTTTTCGTCGAGACCCTCTCTCGGGGCAATGTTATGAGCGTCGCTGATAAGTTCTCAGGCAAAGCCAAAGACAATGCCTTGCGCAGTTTCACGCAATTTGTGCAAAGCTCCTTGAGCGATAACGCTAGAGCGATCGCCGCCGGAGAAGCCGCTGCGAACGCTGATCTGGCCGGTTACACGCCAACGCAATTGTTAAAAGCATGGTCTGATGTAACGGACCTGACCGATCGCGGGCTGGGCCTGCACATGGATAAGCGCCACCTAGTTGTGTCGATGTCTCAAACCATTCGCGCCGCGCTCGAGGGTTAAACCATGCTTGTTGACAGTCACGTAAACCTCCACGGCGATCCTTATGCGGATGACCTTGATGAGGTGTTAGAAAGAGCCAAACAGGCCGGTGTTGGCGCGATGCTGACGATCAGTGACAAGCTATCTTCTGTCGGTGCGATCAGTGCTATTTCAGAGGTGCATGCTCATATTTGGCATACTGTCGGCGCGCACCCGCATCATGCGAAAGACCATGGCGATCTAACCAAGCAAACCTTATGCGATTTAGCCAAGCATCCAAAAGCAGTGGGCATTGGCGAGTGTGGTTTGGATTTTTACTACGGTTATTCTGACCCTGAAATTCAAGAACAAGTCTTCCGGGCCCATATCGCCGCAGCGCGTGAGACCGGCTTGCCGCTGATTATCCATACCAGAGATGCTGATGAGTTGATGAGCGCTGTGTTGCGGGATGAATATCAAAAGGGCGCTTTTACACCGCTGATGCATTGTTATACCAGCGGTATGGCGCTCGCCGACTTAGCGCTAGAGCAGGGCGGTTATGTTTCTTTTTCGGGCATTCTCACGTTTAAAAAGGCTGACAATGTCAAAGAGATTGCGCAAAGCATCCCGTTGGACCGCCTACTGATCGAAACTGATTGTCCCTTTCTAGCGCCAATGCCTTATCGGGGCAAGCGCTGTGAACCAGCTTTTGTGCGCGAAGTTTGCGATAAGCTAGCTGAGATAAAGCAAGTCAGTAGCGATGAGATGGCAAAAATCACCACGGATAATTTCTTCCGATTGTTTTCTAAAATTGACCGAACAAGTTTGGGTACCAGCATATGAGACTTAGAGCCATCATTTTGGGCTGTGGTTCGTCCGGCGGGGTGCCGCGCCCTGGAGGCCCCAATGGCGAGGGATTATGGGGGGTTTGCGACCCAAAAAACCCAAAAAATTATCGCACAAGATGCTCTATTCTCGTGCAACGAGCTGATGAAACTCTTGGCTTTGAGACGCCAAACCTGACCACCGTGTTGATTGATACATCGCCAGATCTACGCACCCAACTATTGGCCGCAAAAGTTGGTCGTCTTGATGCGGTGTTCTACACCCATGATCATGCAGACCAAAGCCATGGCATTGATGATTTGCGCATTGTGGCGATGAACCGGGGCGAACGGATACCGGTCTATCTCAGCCGCGATTTGTGCCCTGAATTAGTTGACCGGTTTGCTTATTGTTTTACCCAAGCCAAAGATAGTCCGTACGAGGCTATTTTAGAAGAAATGCCCTTACCAGAGAGCCAAGAAGTTATCATTGATGGCCCGACCGGACCAATCGCCGTGCAGCCCTTTTTGCAAGAGCATGGGCGGATCAATTCTTACGGATTTATATTTGGCGGGCGAGGGGGCTTGGCCTATACCAGCGATGCGAATGACTTACCCCAGCGCAGCTTTGACGTGGTGAAAAACGCCCACACATGGATTGTTGATTGCTTACGAGAAGCGCCGCATCCAAGCCATGCGCATCTTGATCTGGTGTTGAAATGGGTGAAAAAAACCAATATGCAGCGCAGTGTGCTGACGAACATGCACTATAATCTTGATTACGAAGCAGTGAAACAAAAATTGCCCGAAAATATTGAGCCAGCCTTTGATAATATGATTGTCGGATTTGAAATCTCGCCAAAGGCTTAATCCGCTATTTTGAGAAGTAATGGTAGGTTGTCGTCCAGGCGAATGCTGGGGTCGTTGCTCTTTCGCATCCCCGGCGTATGCCGGGGTCCATCGCCGGTTCCAGTCGTCTTGGACCTGAAGGTTCTATCTAGAGTGGCCATAGCACCAAAAAAACAACCCCTTTCATTCTTTCCTAAGCCGTCCAGAGCTGGGCCCCGGCCTGCGCCGGGGAGACGATGTTCTTTCTACAAACTACCAGCAAGCTCGGGATAACAGTCGTGAATTGCAGGATTTCCCCCTAGACAGCCCCCCCAAATCACTCTCATATGTCCGATAAGCGTTCATATCGGAATAATCCGAATGAGGCAGGGGGAGCCCCAAATTTATGGCCCAAAGTTTAAGGGTGTCATGATAGGTAAATCACAGCTCAAATCTCCGCAACAATCTCCTCCAAGGGCGATTATCGACAATTTTAACGTCATTGGTAATCCGTTTAAGGGCAACGATATTGCGTTGCATGACGATGTTTTAGCGACCGCCATCACAGCAGCGCCGCGCGATTATCAGCTGATTTGCAAATTCATCTACACTTATATCGGCAGCACGCCGACGGTGAACGCGTATCGGCGCGAGCTTGAGCGGCTGGCGCAATGGTGCTGGTTTGTTCAACAACGCTCTGTGGTTGATCTCAGCCGTGAGGAAATTGAAGATTTTGTTCGCTTCGCGATTAAACCGCCGATAGCCTGGATCGGCCGCAAAAATGTTGCTCGATTTGTTACCTTAGATGGCGAACGACAGCCAAATCCGGACTGGCGACCTTATGTGGTCTCGGTGAGTAAATCTGACGCGCAGGACGGTAAGACACCAAGCAAAAAACTCTATGCACCATCGCAAGCATCGATACAGGCGATCTTCTCAGTGCTATCTTCGTTTTATGATTATCTGGTCGAAGAGGAAATCATCGACAACAATCCGGTCAAAGCGATCCGCCAAAAGAGTAAATTTCTACGCAAAGATCATAATCGTGCCATCGTCCGGCGGATCTCCAATCTACAATGGGATTATGTGATCGAAACGGTGGCACAGCTGGCGGATGTTGATCAAAGCCATGAGCGCACTTTATTTATCATGAATTGTCTGTTCGCGATGTATTTGCGCGTCTCAGAGCTGGTTTGGGATGAACGCTCGCAGCCAGTGATGGGCGATTTTAGACGCGACGCCGATGGATTTTGGTGGTTTCATGTGACCGGCAAAGGCAATAAGGATCGCACCATAAGTGTGTCTGATGAGATGTTAGAAGCGCTCAGCCGCTACCGCCTTGCGCGCGGGCTATCGAAGCTCCCTGCCCTTGGCGAGATGAACCCTCTCATTCCAAAAAACAAAGGTCATGGCGGGTTGAGCAGTACGCGCCAGATACGGCGCATTGTCCAATCCTGTTTTGATGCCACCTTTGAGCGAATGAAAAGCGAAGGCATGCTTGAAGATGCAACCGAGCTACGCACCGCAACAGTTCACTGGCTACGCCATACAGGTATTTCTGAAGATGTTAAAACCAGG
>JAZGEB010000131.1:0-2647 GCA_036478515.1 Parvularculaceae bacterium
TCTTCATAATATAAAAATAAATCTTCATTCATCAAACCAGCGGCTTTTAAAAACCCGGCCCGCACAGCCATCGCCGCGCCATGAGGATATGAAACTTCCGTCGCAGTTCCTGACGCCACCTGCTCTAGCGGGATCCCCTCCATCAAATTACGCCCCAGTAAAGTCCAAGGAGATAGAGATGCCCCGCCTGCTGCTTGCACGCAAAAAGGCGGCTCAAAATGGCGGATGGTTGCGCCAGCTAGCCCGAGCCGTTGATCCGCCTCGAACGCATCGGCAAAAGCCGCAATCGTGCCGAGCGTCAAAACTGCATCAGGGTTGAGCAGCACCGCCATATCCAACCCCCAAGCCTGAACCAGACGCAAGCCAATGTTGCACCCAGCTGCAAAGCCACCATTTTCAGAGGACAACACCACGGTGACCGGAACTTTCTTGCCGCCAGCCTTCACCCGCCCGCTACGCGTTGTCGTGAAGAACACATCATCAGGGGTTGGCAAATCATAGACCACACCGGGTCGGGGTATCATTTCTGGCGGTGGCGCTTGGCCTGATAAAACATCCACGATACGAGCCGCACTATTATCCGGAGACCCGTTATCGACAAGAATAATCTTTGTCCCCCCTTTTAGAGGACGAGCGCCCCAGGCGGAAGCTAAGGCGGCGAGGGCAAGATCGGCACTGGCGTAATTCACAATCACCACGCCGCATGAAGTTATCGCCGCACTCATATGGCCTCCTGCGGGAGCAACAGCGCCATCGCTTCATCGGGCAACGCAGCGATAAAAGCTGTGATAAAGTCGTCTTGCACAATGCGCGCATAATCAGCATCGCGCGAAACCACAGAGATCCGCACTAAGGTTGAATCAGCCCCCTTCATATCACCGGAAAGCAAATTGCCTATTTGTTGCGCCGCCTGACCATTGGCGAACCGATTGCCGACCCGCAACCAAAACGCGATTTGCTCGGTTTGAGTTTGTTTGTTGCCCGACAGGCGGCGTAAGGGGAGCGACAATGCCGCTAGTTTCAATATTACGTCGGCCTGCTCCGCCACCTCAAAGCCTTGCGCCCGGTAACACACGGCCGGATTATGCAACCGCACGGAATCCCCCATGGCGCTGCCATAAGCAACCACCAGCGTCACAAAGTCCCCCCGGTCATTTTCATAACTTCGGTAGAGCGTCGCAGTGCCATCTTCGTCGGCTTGTTCCAGCGGCGCAATAACATTTGTCAGCGAGCTGGTAGCCCATGCGCCAAATGCCTTTGGCACCAGATTTTCCAAATCTGGAGCCGGGCCCATCTCTACCGGACGCTCATAAAATGCCTCAACGCTTAAACCAACAAGCATAAGGCCAAGGGCAAGGCCGATGATCCGCAGACGGTTCATGATCGGGGTTTCCCAAATTTTGACAGCAAGCCATCAACAACAAACAAACTGCCCAACGCTACCGAATATAAAAACAAGCCCGCAAATTCATGAGCAAAGCCTTGACCGATATTGTAACCGCCATAATAGGTCAACAACACCAACACCGAGACCCGGACTACATTGGCAAAAATCGCGATGGGGATCGCGCTGGCAAACACCAACACCGCATGTAAGCGCGACCGGGGCCGGTTTAGATAAAGATAAATCGCCCCTGTCGCGGTCAAAGCCAGCAACGAGTTCAACCCTGAACACGCATCTGCGATCAGCAACTCATATTGACCTACAACCAACAACACGCCCGACCGCGCAATCGGTAAACCAGTGGCATACAGAATATCTGAGACCGTAGCAGAGACCCAATGTTTCAACGGGCTGGTCAGCTCGTTTAGCGCCCATCCCGGCCAAATGATGAGATAAGCCAGCATGGCCAGCGGAAACCACAATTGTCGCAGCAAATGTCGCCCGCCCGTTAACAGCACGATGCCGGTGGCAACAGGTAATTGCGATAGGCTGATAAATAGCTCGACCTGACCCAACCGTCCGAGCACGAAGCAAGCCAGCCCTGCAACCAGAACCACCGCGCCAGTGACAAGCTCCCCCGACCGTGGTTTCATTAAGGTGAGCGCGCCCAACCTGTCGAGATTACGCAACCGAACGAGGCCAGCGCCAAAACAGAACGCCAGTAAAAATGGCGCATGGGCATTTTCATCCCGAGCCCAGGCAATTTGGGCAAAATCAAAATAAGAAGGCAAATACAAAACCAGCCATGCAAGGGCGAGCAAAGCACCAGCTTTGACCCAATCCGCTACATGTGGAGACGCCATTGGGAAGGCTAACTTTGGCACTAAGTTTGATACACGCATGGCTCTATCCGGTCAGAACCGTCCCGATAATATGCGCGCCGCACTCGCGAATCAAGTCAGCCGTTGCCACTAAATCGCGCGACTTCGTATCGTTCCGGCGCGCGAGCATCATTACCGATTTGGTCAATGCCCAGACGAATTGGCCATCAGCAATGGTGTGCCCGCCCGGCGTTTGGATCAACACGCTATCAAAGTGGTCGAGGCTCGACATCACCGTTTGGGCAAATTTTGGTAACCCAAGAAGCTCTTGTGGATTATGCGCCCGCGCGCCTGCTGTAAGCAATGTCAGGTTTCGAATTTGACTTGAACACATCGCCTGCTTGGTTGAGCACTCGTCATTGAGGAGTTCGGTCAATCCGAA
>JAZGEB010000132.1:0-2124 GCA_036478515.1 Parvularculaceae bacterium
ATTGTGACCCACCCAAAGCGCTTGCGCACGACCTCGATTGTTTTTCACATGGAAGAATCCGGCCTCAACGCCTCGCTGATTGTCGGGTTGATGTCGTTCCTGATCGGCGCGGTGGTGGCGTTTATGGGGGCGACGGTGTTGCGCCAATTCGGGGCGCAGATTTATACCGTTGAACTGATTGGCATTACGGTGTTGCGCGAGTTTGGCGTATTATTGACCGCGATCTTGATCGCCGGGCGATCTGGTAGTGCCTATACGGCGCAAATCGGGTCGATGAAATTGCGCGAGGAAGTCGATGCGATGGAAGCGATGGGTATTGATCCGCTCGAAGCGCTGGTTATTCCGCGCACCATCGCTTTAGTGGTGGTCATGCCGGTCTTGGCATTTCTGGCAGCGATGATGGGATTGCTTGGCGGCGGCTTGGTTACATGGTTGTCGATGGATATTTCGCCGGTTCTATTTCTCACGCGAATGCAGGAAACAGTGTTGGTCACTCATTTTATGGTTGGCATTGTTAAAGCCCCGTTTTTTGCGTTCGTAATTGCCATTATCGGTTGTTATCACGGCATGAGTGTTCGCGGCAGTGCAGAAGAGCTTGGCCGCCATACGATCATGTCGGTGGTGCAGTCGTTATTTCTGGTGATCCTGATCGATGCCATGTTCGCGATTTTATTTCTGGAGTTGGATATATGAGCCAGACACCAGAAACCATCATCAAAGTCCGGGGCCTGCAAACGGGCTTTGGCGAAGTCATCATTCATCAGGATCTTGATTTAGATGTCTATCGCGGCGAGATACTCGGGGTTGTTGGTGGTTCAGGCACCGGCAAATCGGTCCTGATGCGGACCATTATCGGCCTCAACCCTTTGCGTTCGGGCTCGATCGAAATGCTTGGCATTGATGTTGCCACCGCCAATTATGCCGAGCGCAAAAAGCTCGAGCAACGCTTTGGCGTGTTGTTTCAGGATGGGGCTTTGTTTTCATCGATGACGGTGGCGCAAAATGTGATGGCGCCGTTGCGCGAGCATTTGAAGATTTCTGACCAGCTGGCCTTAGAGGTCGCATCCTTGAAAATCTCGCTTGCGGGGCTGCCGATGGATGCCGGGGCCAAATATCCTTCTGAATTGTCGGGCGGGATGCGCAAACGCGCTGGGCTGGCCAGAGCCTTGGCTTTGGACCCCGATATCGTCTTTCTGGATGAACCAACCGCTGGGCTCGACCCGGTCGGAGCGGCAAAATTTGATGAATTGATCCTCTCTCTTAGAGACTCTTTAGGGTTAACTGTGTTTATGATTACCCATGATCTTGACAGTTTGAATCGGGATTGTGACCGGGTGGCCGTCGTGGCAGAAAAACGCGTGATTGTGGCAGCACCTCTGGATGAGGTTCGGGCGATGGATCACGAGTGGATACAGGAATATTTTTCCGGCCCCAGAGGCCGGGCGGCTCTCGGGGCTTCGTACGCGTTAAACAAGGACTAGGATAGAGTTCTATCTGGATGAGGAATGTAGTGTAAGACTATGGAAACACGGGCACATCATGTATTGATCGGCGCATTTATGCTGGCGGCTATTGCTGCCGCATTGCTGTTCTCGTTGTGGCTCGGCAGTGTTGATCGTGAATTTGACGAATATGATGTCGTGTTTCAGGAAAATATTTCCGGCCTATCGGTCGGCGGCGATGTGTTGCTCTCAGGCGTGCGCATTGGCGAAGTTAGATCGCTGGATTGGGCCGAAAATGATCCTAACCGGGTGATTGCCCGGGTCCGGGTTGAAAAGGGTGCCCCGATTAAAAAGGGTGCCAAGGCCGAGCTTGAGCTGGTCGGTATCACCGGTGTTGCGGCGATCCAGTTTTCTGGTGGCCAAACCGATGAGCCGCTGTTGAAGGAAATCCAAGGGCAAACCAAAATACCGGTGATCATTGCTGAACCCTCCAATATTGCCCAATTGCTCGAGGGCTCCGGCGAGATTGTCGCTAATATCAATCAATTGCTATCACCAAAAAATACCGAAACAGTCAGTGCAATTCTTGAGAATATTCAGGTGGTTACAGAGCAACTTGCAGAGAACAAGCAAGGTATCTCTGATACAGTTAGAAATATCGAAGAAATCACTGAAAACCTTG
>JAZGEB010000133.1:0-3300 GCA_036478515.1 Parvularculaceae bacterium
AAGCGGGTTGGTAATTCCTAATGGTGTCATCTAGATATGATGGCATCTGTCGCTCGTCCTTTAATCGGTTCCCGGACCAATTCCGAGAGGCCCGTGGGTACAAGGACAAAAACAAAAAATCAAGAGCTGAATGAATTAATTTTTATTGAAACCAAGATGGCGTGATCAAAAGGGCACATTTAAGCCTCACGGCGCGCAACGGCTCGCGCGGGGCAGGCTCGGTTGAGGGACCGCAAGTTGCGTCCCTGGGGTCTTAATTTTGAACAGTTTTAAGGGGTTGTCTTTCGCCAAAATCGGCTAAGGTGCTGGGTGAGTGATCTTGAAGGTGCGGCGATGTCGATCCCGGATATAACCTTGTCGAATGAGTTGATCCCGTTTGTGCGCACCCGCCGGGCGGTGATAGATATTGGCTCAAACTCTGTGCGGCTAGTGATTTATGGCGGCTCGCTGCGCACGCCTTTGACGATTTACAATGAAAAAACGCTCTGTGGCCTTGGCCGCCGCGAGCCTGAAACCGGGTTTTTGCGCCCAGAGGCGATGGCGGAAGCGCTCGCCACACTGACACGCTTTGCACAAGTTTTGAAAACCTCGGGCAAAATGCCGGTTGTGACCTTTGCCACAGCGGCGACGAGAGATGCGCCGAATGGGGCGGAATTTTTAAAGCAGGTTAAAAAACTGGGCTTTAAGCCGCGGCTCTTGTCTGGCGATGAAGAAGCGTTGATGGCCGCGAGCGGGGTTTATTCTGGCACTCCAGAAGTGATCTATCCGGCACAGGAGGCAAGGCCAAATCTGTGTGGTGATATGGGCGGCGGTAGTCTTGAGTTGGTGCGATTTGGCACCGATACAAATCATCCGTTTCAAGAGCGTATCTCATTGCCGCTGGGACCGTTGAGTATTATTTCGGCTTGCGGGCTTGAGGTTGCTGCAGGCGTAGCGTTTGCGCAAAGTCAGTTGGATAACGTGCCGTGGCTGACGCAGATGAAAACCGATGGCTTATTTGCGGTGGGCGGCGCATGGCGGGCGATCGCGCGGGTCCATATGGCAAGCCATAATTATCCATTGTCCGTGTTGCATCATTATACAATCACGCGTGAAGAAATGGTGCAGATTTGCGCCTTGATGGAGCGGCAAAGTTTTCAGTCCCTTATTCAAATGCCGGGCATAGAAACCTTGCGGGCGGAAACTATTCCTCATGCCGCAATGGTCTTGCGTCTGTTGCTGGAACGAATTGAGGCGAAGCGATTTGTCGTCTCGGCCTGCGGCGTTCGTGAAGGGATGCTGTATCAGGAGCAATCTTTAGCCGTGCAAAAAACCCACCCGTTTTTGGACCTTGCCAGAACCTATGCAAATCGTATGGCCCCTGATCCGGATTTTGGCCATTCTTGCGTCAAGGTCAGTGAAGGGCTGTTTACGGATGAAACGCATTACCAACGTAAAATTCGACATGCGGCGTGTCTGATGGTTGATGTCGCGGCTCTGGGCCACCCTGATATGCGCGATGATCAAGCTTGCGATATCGTTTTACGCTGTCCTTTTACGGGCATTGACCATCCTGGCCGATTAGCTCTCGCAGCGGCTTTGTATCAACGCCATCGCGGCAGACCGGCCAAATTGCCAAAGCGAATTTGTGGCCATCTGCTCGGCGAAGATCTGGCGCAGCGAGCGATGAGCATTGGATTGGTTTTGCGGTTTCTGGCAGATTTATCGCCAAAAGCCAGCCGCGGCCTTGAGGGTTGTTCGTTCGAGCGAAATAACGAAGCAATCACATTTGGGATGCCGAAAAAAAATGCTGGTCTATTTGGCCGCGTTGCCGAAAAGCGCTTGGCAACATTGGCGGGCTTTCTGCAGTTAAATCACCAAGTGGTGTTTGAGTAATCAGCGACCAGTATCAGGTCTCAAAAACTAATTCTGGCTTTGTCGCATTGGCCCGGCCAAAGGTGACGGTCATCGAGCGAATGGCGCGGGCGATTTCCTCTTCTGGCTGGGCCGCAGGATTAATGTGAATGACCGCACTGGAAACGGTGATATTGGCAAAACCGTTTTCATCAGTGCGGGAAAATTTCAAATCTTGAATGACATGAATAATCTGCTGGCGCAGCTTCTCAGCCTCTTGTGTCGTGGTTTTGGGCATTAACATGAGCAACAGATCATGGCTGCCTCGGGTTATGATATCTGTCTCACGGCCCATCATGGCAGCATAGACCATCGCTTGCGAGTAAGATTTATGCGCCTTCTGGGTATCGTTTTGGGCGGTCAATTTGAACACCGCAAGGCATAGTGGCTCAGATGCTTTTTGGTGGCTTTGCAGGAAGTGTGTCTCAAAAAATTCCAGCGTCGTAAGTCCCATTAAGTCGCCGCGAACGGTGCGCAGCGCCCGGCGCAGATATTTCTTATCCGCATCATTTTCTCGGGCAAGTCTCGAGAGGCTGTTAATTCGGTCGATTAACTGATCCGTATTCGTTGCTTTTGTCGGGCTGATGGGAAAAACAGCATCAGCCTTGTGGACAAGGAATTTGTCTGCAATCAAGTCAGCACCGTCGATTGTTTCATCGACTAATGTGACAATCGGCATGGATGTTGACCGGTCATGGCGGCGTAATAATTTTTGCAAGGACAGGAAAGTCGCATTTTTCTGGCCAGGCATTAGCACCAACACATCAAAGTCGATAATTTCGAGATAGCGCATCGCTTGGGGCGCAGTCAGCGCTGCCGAGGCTTCAATATCATGGCGCAAGAAAAGCTGTAATAAGTCGAGCGTCGCCGGGCAGGGGCTCCCGGCCAGCAAGACACGTACCGGATCAAGAGTTTTGGCGCTGGTCTCTCGGGGTTCCTCGTTGCCAAGTTTAGCCAATGACAGCTCGCGTGTGATGCATTCTGCTCGTATCCGAGTTGTCGTAATCGTGCGATCGAGGGCATAGAGCAGCGCCTCATGGCCGGGATCCGTGGTGATCAAAGTCGCTTCAATGTCGAGACCCATGGGCGACAGACCGGCACGTTGTTGGGCAAAGGTTTGCAATAAAAATAACGGGACCGTTGGATGTTTTGCGACCAGTAGATGTAAGTCATCAATCGTAGATGGGGCGATTGGCGCGGTGCCACGCAGATCAGCAATCAGATAATCAGGTTCAAGGGTCGCAGCGCCCCAATTGGCGCTATCCATGGTTACCCGGAAGCCAGCTTGGCGCAAATCCAGCACCACATCCGTGCCCGCAAAAGCAGGCCCAGCGAGGTCTGTGCACAGAATATGCGCCTTGAAATCACTCATCTATACTTAAATTACTGGCCCCGAAGCGCCAACCC
>JAZGEB010000134.1:0-2805 GCA_036478515.1 Parvularculaceae bacterium
GAGCTGGTGAGGGTCGCTAGATCAAAAGACCCAAGAGCCGTGCCACGGCTCCGGCGTTATGCGCTGCCCCGCCGGAGCTGGTCGCTTTCGCGACTGTGTCGCGAAGCGAGCTGGCGTGAGGTAAATAGAGGGATAAAATTTAATAATTTAAACTTGTGGGAGCTGTTCTTGACTCTTCTGACCGGCGGTCTTATCTGGCGGTTGTTAGCAGATAGCTATGGCGAGTGCTAATTCGCTTGCTGTTTTTTAACACATTGATTTATTAGGATAATCTCTAAAGGAGACCTCACCAAATGGCATTCAGACCTCTGCATGACCGCGTTCTCGTGCGCCGCACGGAAGAAGACGAAAAAACTGCTGGCGGGATCATCATCCCGGATACAGCCAAGGAAAAGCCGCAAGAAGGCGAAATTGTTTCTGTTGGTTCTGGCGCCAAAGCCGAAGACGGCAAAGTGACCCCACTGGATGTTAAAGCAGGCGACAAAATCCTGTTTGGCAAATGGTCCGGCACGGAAATCAAGATTAAAGGCGAAGACCTGATCATCATGAAAGAATCCGACATTCTTGGCATTCTTTAAAACCCCCTTTAAATATCAATTTAGGAGCCCATTATCATGGCTGCAAAAGAAGTAATCTTTAACACAGATGCCCGCGACCGGATGTTGCGCGGCGTCGATATTCTCGCCAATGCGGTGAAAGTAACCCTCGGGCCAAAAGGCCGTAATGTCGTTCTCGACAAATCATTTGGCGCTCCGCGCGTCACTAAGGATGGCGTAACCGTTGCCAAAGAAATCGAGCTTGAAGATAAGTTTGAAAATATGGGCGCGCAGATGGTCAAGGAAGTTGCTTCCAAAACCAATGACGCGGCTGGCGATGGCACCACCACAGCGACGGTTCTGGCCCAAGCGATCGTTCGCGGCGGCATCAAGTCAGTTGCTGCTGGCATGAACCCGATGGATTTGAAACGCGGTATTGATTTGGCAGTTGCCAAAGTACTCGAAGGCGTCAAATCAGCGGCAACCCCGGTTCAAGGCTCTGAAGGCATTGAACAGGTCGGCACGATTTCTGCCAATGGCGAAGCCTCAATCGGTAAAATGATTGCCGAAGCCATGGCCAAAGTTGGCAATGAAGGCGTGATCACGGTTGAAGAATCAAAAACCGCTGAAAGTGAGCTTGAAGTTGTTGAAGGGATGCAGTTTGACCGCGGTTATCTGTCGCCATACTTCATCACCAATGCCGACAAAATGCAGGTCGAGCTTGAAGATGCGCTGATCTTGCTGCATGAGAAAAAACTCTCAAATCTGCAATCAATGTTGCCGCTTTTGGAATCTGCTGTGCAGGCGTCCAAGCCATTGGTAATCATTGCTGAAGATATTGAAGGCGAAGCGTTGGCCACTTTGGTCGTCAACAAATTGCGCGGTGGCTTGAAAATCGCAGCGGTTAAAGCGCCTGGTTTTGGCGATCGTCGCAAAGCCATGCTCGAAGACATTGCCATCCTCACTGGCGGCCAGGTTGTCTCCGAAGATCTCGGCATCAAACTCGAAAACGTCACTCTCGACATGCTCGGCACAGCCAAGCGTATTGTCATCAACAAAGATGACACCATCATCGTTGATGGTGCTGGCGACAAAGGCGATATTGAAGGCCGGGTTTCCCAAATCCGCTCACAGATTGAGTCAACCACATCCGATTATGACAAAGAAAAACTGCAAGAGCGTTTGGCCAAATTGGCCGGCGGTGTTGCTGTGATCAAAGTTGGTGGATCAACTGAAATCGAAGTCAAAGAACGCAAAGACCGTGTTGATGATGCGTTGAATGCGACCAGAGCTGCTGTTGAAGAAGGCATCGTTCCTGGTGGCGGCGCAGCGTTGTTGTTCGCAGCAAAAGCGCTTGAAGGCTTGAAAGGCGAAAATGCAGATCAGGATGCTGGCATCAAAATCATTGCCAGAGCTGTGCAAGAGCCGATCCGCCAGATCGTCTCTAATGCAGGCGGTGAAGGTTCTATCGTGGTTGGCAAACTGCTTGAGCAAAAATCCTCGAATTTCGGCTTTAATGCGCAAACGGATGAATATGGTGACCTGATTAAAATGGGCATCGTTGATCCGGCTAAAGTAGTGCGTCATGCGCTGCTTGATGCAGCTTCTGTTGCGGGTCTGTTGATCACCACCGAAGCGATGGTTGCGGATGCACCGAAAAAAGATGCTGGCGGCCCAGCAATGCCTGACATGGGCGGCATGGGCGGCATGGGTGGCATGGGCGGCATGATGTAAAAACGCGAAAGCGTTTTCGCATCTAAAGCCGCCCATCATCAAGGGTGGCGATATTTCCGAGGAAATATCGCGTGCGGCATGATGTAGGAACGCGAAAGCGTTTTGCCTCTAAAGCCTGGCAATTGAGCCATGACAAATTAAAAAAGGGCGATCCTCATCGGGTCGCCCTTTTTTTAATACCCAACCTGCCGCCTCGCTTCGGCCAGTGCGATCGCGCCGGTTATCGCCACATTCAAAGACCGGGCTGACGCGGCGAGGGGGATGGTCGCTTGGAGATCGCACGCGGCGGCAATTTGCGCTGGCACCCCGGCACTTTCCTGGCCCAAAACAAATATATCCCCCGGTTTGATCGCTATGCTTGAAAGCGGCAGGTTAGCCTTGGTCGAGAGCAAGATCAGCCGTCCTTGGCGCCGGATAGGGGCGGCCAAAAAGGCGTCCCAGCTCGAATGCCGCTGCGGTGTCACTTGCGCGCCATAATCGAGGGCGACCCGGTTTATGGCTTTTTCTTTCCACGGGAAACCGCAAGGTTCGATGA
>JAZGEB010000135.1:0-12386 GCA_036478515.1 Parvularculaceae bacterium
GTGAATGAAATTCATGCAAAATGGCCAAACCCTTGTCCCTAACACGGGTCAATGACCGGACAATATCACCACGTATATTTGCGCCTTATGTATCAAATGCACCAAACTCGCGCGAGGGCGCTAGTGGGTGAATCCTGAGGCAACCTTTACTTATTGGGTGTGGGTATTGGTTTTTGATAAATGTGCTCGTCAACCCTATCCGGAATCATAGCCATGTGCATACCACGTTTGGAATCGAGGGCCATGACGTAACAAAATCCGCTTCTGAACCATTTTGCTCCAGAAACATCGGTAAATTCGATGTATCCATCAAAGTAAATCCAGTCACTAACATTGGGCGCACCAGTCATATTATTTACAAAAACATCTTCACGGGAGTTGATGGGGGGTGTTCGCTGACTGGGGCCGACAGAAAAGGCTATAGATTTAGGGTCGTCCCCATACCCGATTGGTTCAGAGAAGTCGGTAATCGGAGTGGGGTGTTGGTTACGCTGATGGCAAGACCAGCGACGGTAAATTCGTCTGACTATCGCGGTGCTACGCCCATTATTTTCAATTACGCAATTAACAGGGCTAAAAAAATTCTCAGTTAAGATGTCCCAACTTATTCCATTTTCAAGAATTGGCCGCAGCCCCAAGAAAGGTTTTTTCTCCAGTTCCAAAATGTCAGCCGCATGTTCGGCTGTTAGATGGGCCTCGTGAAGCGTATAGATGATAGTACCCAAGCCAAAGGCGGTGAATATACCAATCCACAATGTCCAGTGCGCCATGCGTTCTTGGGCAAGCAAATCTGCGTCAGTCGAACGTGGGAATTGATGGGTATTCCCTGTTGGATTGAGTTTTTTTGGATTTTCAGCAGCTCTTTCAATCGTGAAGTCAAACCCTCCATCGCTGTTATTTTTTATATCATAGGTTATCTTCTCGCGGTGGTTTTCGGATTGATTCTTGGGCTCACTTACTGATGGTGATTTGGGTTGAGAGAGCCATGCCGCGACAACCAATAACAACAATACAAATACCGCTACGTGGATAGAAATTGATTTAATACTAACTTTTCGCACTCTATGCCCCCCAATACCTAGACTTTAATTGTCTTGGTGTGCTTGATACATATGGCCGCATATTTACGAGGTTTTTCTGCTGCTTCCCGGCGGCGGGTCTGGCATCCACTTCGGGGGTAACAGCCCCTAAATAACGCTGCGAAGGCCGACCTTGCGGCCCGGTCGACTGCTGCACAAACCAGTATTCCTTCCCGGGAATCTGAGGCTTCCAGAAGGTCGAACCAGCGGGGAAATCAGAATCTCGAGCCATTTGGAGCTGGTCGATCAGCTCCGCATAGGAAATTTCGGTAACATGTGGCAGCTCAGTAATAGTCATTTACCGGCAAATTACCATTTTGCCGGTAAATTACAACAGATCCCCTTTTCAAGCCTGTGAGCAATCTGAATAACCCTTTAGGCCGATCACAAATCCAGTTAGCCTCCTGACCATGACCGCTCCTGTTCCTTCTTCCTTGCCACGCCTCAACGCCATACAAGTGTTGCGGGGTATTGCCGCAATTTTGGTGATGGTTTCGCATTTATGGATTATCGAGCAAAAATATAGCCCCGACCAATTGCTCGGGGCTTGGGTCAATTTCGGCATGATTGGGGTCGATCTGTTCTTCGCCATTTCCGGTTTCATCATGGTCTATGTGACGCAAGCTGTTGCGCCGTCGGCTGGCGCTGCGGGGCGCTTTGCCTTCGCCCGCATTGCCCGAATTTATCCGGTCCATTGGGTCGTCAGCGGCGTATTATTTTTGCTCTGGCTGAAAGCCCCCGATATGGTGTTCTCCGCTTTTAATCAGCCCCCGGATATTTTGAAGTCCTTCACCCTATGGCCTGACCAGCGCCCACCGCTCTTGGCGGTTGGTTGGACTCTAACTCATGAAGTGTTTTTCTATCTGGTATTCACGATCAGCCTGTTATTTTCCAAACGACTATTACTCCCCTTCCTGACCGGATGGGCGGCGGTGACAATGCTCGGCTTTGCCGCCGGGTTTGGTAAAACATCACCTGAGACGGCGTTAGTCTTCAATCCATTGACCCTCGAATTCATCCTCGGCGCTATGGCCGCTTGGGGGTTTATTCGCTTGGACGGCAAATGGAGTACACCAGCGATTAGCGTAGGGCTGACCGGGTTTGCTTTGGCAATTTTGCTGCTCGTTACAGCAAAATATTCGATGCCAACCACCCCTTGGCTCCGAACGCTGTATTTTTCTGTGCCCGGCGCTTTGCTGGTTTATGGCTTGGCCGGACTTGTCGACGCTGGCAGGCTTGTCCCGAAAATTTTGGTCAGCCTCGGCGATTGGTCTTATTCACTATATCTCACCCACATCCTCACCCTCAGCCTGCTCGGCAAGCTATGGCATCCGCTGGCGACACCTGGCTGGCTCGATAATGTGCTGGTCCTGATATTCTTTGCCCTGATCAGTATTCTTGTCGCCGCTTTGTGCTGGCGCTATATCGAAAAGCCGCTTGTGGCTCTTGCCAAGCGGGGGCGGCAGCGACTTTCCAAACCTTAAAGCCCAGCTGGGTCTTCTAAGCCGCGCCGACGGCACGCCGCCAGCAAAGTGTTGCGCAAAAGACAAGCAATCGTCATCGGCCCGACCCCGCCTGGCACCGGCGTTATCGCCGCCGCCACTTTAGCGGCCTCATCAAAGTCTACATCGCCAACGAGCCGGGTTTTACCCGTCCCTTTTTCCGGCGCTGGCAGACGATTAATACCAACATCGATCACCACCGCACCGGGCTTGACCCAATCGCCTTTAATCATCTGGGGTCGTCCGACCGCCGCGCATAAAATATCCGCCGCGCGGCAAATGCCGGGTAAATCTGCTGTGCGTGAATGCGCCATGGTCACCGTTGCATTTTCGGCCAAGAGCAACATCGCCAAAGGCTTGCCGACCAAAATAGAGCGGCCAACAACAACAGCGCTTTTGCCCGACATGTCAGGCATCGCTTGCTTCGCCAATATCACACTACCCTGCGGCGTACAGGCAACCAGGCCTTTTTTACCAAGCAATACCCGGCCAGCATTGACCTCGGTCAACCCATCAACATCCTTATCGGCATGAATTTCATTGATCACGCGATGCTCATTGATGTGGTCCGGCAGGGGCAATTGCACCAAAATCCCATCAATGGTTTCTGCATTGTTCAGCCCCCGGACCAAGCCAAGAACTTCTTCTTCGCTGGTATCCGCGGCGAGGCGATGCACAATCGAATGCATCCCCGCTTCCTCGGTCGAGGCGTGTTTGTTTCTGACATAGACATGACTAGCCGCATCTTCTCCGACCAACACCACCGCCAGCCCCGGGATCGCGCCCGTCTCTGCGACAAATTTGGCGGTTGCTTCGGCAATCATTGCGCGCAAATCCGCGCCGGTTTTTTTGCCGTCTAATATCTGAGCACTCATAAATCCGGGTCCTTTTTAACAAAACCTCTTATCGTAGAATGTTCTCGTACTTAGATCGGTCGCATCATCGGCACGAAGACATAATTTTGAATCGCACTCAAAACAATAATCACCAGGATCGGCGAAATATCGATACCGCCAATCGCCGGGATAATTTTTCGCGCTGGCGCCAACACCGGTTCGGTCAAGGAGCGGGTGAACCGCATGATCGTACCAACAAAATTATTATGACTATTGACCACACCAAAAGCGACGAGCCAACCAAGAATGATGTCCGCAATCAGCACGAAGATAAACAAATCCACTAGCCGATATAGAATATAGCCAATCATTTCCACGTTACATTACTCCTTGATGCGTTACGTCCCCCAGATAGCCGGAAGATGAATAGCTGGAGATAGCGTTAACCGCCGGGCACAGCAAGGCCAGAGGTGACAAGGGGGGGGGCGCGCGTAGATGTCGCCATTTCGTGATTAGGCGCTTTGCACAATCCTTGTTATGTAACCCAAGACCTCAACAGGAGAACTTCTCATGGCCCCTCGTCATTATCTCAGCTTCGCAATGTTCGCTTTTGCCCTTGGCGCCTGCGGCGGTGAAGCTGCTGAAAAAACCAGCGCGGCACCGACAAAGGTTGACCAAGCCAGCGCGACCCCAGCCACCATAGCCACAGACCGGACTAATTCCGACATCAAAGTCGATACCGGGGCCTCGATTAGCGCCATACCCGCCGGCACATATCAGCTCGATCCCGGCCATGGCTATGTCACTTTTACCTATTCACATCTTGGCTATTCAGAACCGGTGTTGCGCTTCAATAATATTGCAGCGACCATCGAGCTGAATACGCAAAACCCAGCGAGCAGCACGGTTACGGCGACGATTGCCGCAAATTCAATTGATAGCGCGGTGGCCAAATTCGACGGCCATCTCAATAGTCCCGATCTGTTTGATACAGCAAAATTTCCTGATATTACGTTCAATTCCACCAGCCTGACGCAGATCACCGATAATCGCGGCACCCTGACCGGCGATTTGACCATCAAAGATGTCACCTTGCCGGTGACCTTTTCCGTCACGCTGCTGAAAGCATCGGATCATCCGATGGCAAAAATCCCGGCTTTCGGCATCAAAGCGGTCACGAAAGTGGATCGCACTAAATGGGGCCTCAGCTATGCCGCGCCCCATGTCGGCGAGGAAGTGACCATCACAATTGATGCAGAATTTCATGGGGCCAAGCCCGAGTAAGATGAATACCAATTGAGTTTCGGATACGAAACCTTGTGGAGCCGTCAAAATTGTGGCCGATATATCGCAATAACCGGCCCGGCTTCGGTGGCCACCGCGCCGGCAAACCCGCGTAACAAGTCACGACTGACTTCCATATGGGTACCATTGGCGTGAACCATCGTTTCTGCGTCGATCATCAGGGCCGTGTGACCACGCCAATAAACCAGATCGCCGCGCTGCAGATTCACATCGGCCAGATCCCCAGGATCCCCGGTGCTGGAATACACCATTTCGGCATGTTGCGCGCACCAAGCCTGTTGCTGATCCGTATCCCGTGGCAATTCGACACCACACGCCTCAAAAGCATTTTGCACCAGCGCTGAGCAGTCCAAGCCAAGGCTTTGCCGCCCGCCCCACAAATAGGGTGTGCCGATTAAACGCTCGGCGACAGCTACTGGATCATCTTCAAAAGAGGCGAAGGGCGCGAGGTGTTCAGCGACTATCCAGCCCCCTCTTGTTTCTCTAACAAAACGTTTTTCTAATTCTCCGGTCAAATTTATCTGCGCATTCAAACTGATCAAATCGAGCGGCGGTGATTTCAAATCTGGCGCGCTATAACGATAGGTGCGCAACACACTGACCCGATGGGTCGGTGGATTGACCGGGCTTGCAAGGGCAGTGAGCTCAATATAACCAACATATTGATCAAACCGAGCTTGGCCCCAGCCCCAACCATCTTGGCGATCATAAAGGGTGATGGCCTCGCCAAACAGCAACTCGGTTTCCAGTGCCCCATCCCTTTGCGGGGTCCGGCGCAACGCAGCCGCTGCATTTATCACCTGAAAATCTGTCCCAGAAGCATATCTTGGGGCCACAATCTGGCCTTCCAAGGCAATCGCAGCCAGGTCTTCCCGAACCGGCGTGACCCGTCGATCAAACCCTGCTGCATCACCATCAGCCATATAGGCCTCCGCCGAAATCTGCGACTCGGCCCCGTTCTTCAACGATACGAGCGAAATCATCGACAAATATAGCGCCGTCAGCGGTTTTTTGCACAATCACGATCCGGCGGTCCTCAGGGTCACGCACCCGGCGCACCAGCCCTTGGATGGATAAGGCGTCCAAGGCGCGCGAAATCGCTGGCTTTGGTACTTTCAAATCCGACGATAAGCGCCGCACTGTGTGGGGTCCGGGGGTCAAATAAACCGTCAGTAAGATCGCCCATTGACGCATCGAAAGGTCAGGCCCGTCTTGGCGGACGGTATCCACCATGACTTCACGCCAAGGAAATAAAATGTCTGTCGACTGCATAGCTCAGGCCCTGATCGCTTCGGCACGCAAAGTCCATTTTCGGGTACGAAACATCATCATGCATCGCTTTCATAGGGGACGGCAATCCCTGTGGCACACCTGGTCCCACATTTTGACCGAAGTGAGACTAAATTGTCCCTCCCACCAAGAGCTAGCGCAATTCGCGCCCATAGCAAACATCTGCTGGCCAGGCTGCGACAAAATTGGCCATACCGGGCTATTTTTCATAGCGCGCCTTGACCGCTCTAAACAGCGCGCGGACGCCTTGCGCTTCCCCCCCCTTTGGATGGGCTGGCCGGTCCTTCGGGTTCCATGCATAGATGTCGAGATGGGTATAGGGTGTCCCATCGGGGACAAATTTCTTCAAGAATAACGCGGCCACGACCGAGCCCGCAAAACTGTCGCCGGAAATATGGCTAAGATCAGCGACCGATGAAGCCAGGGTGTCATTATAATTGTCCCAGAAAGGCATCCGCCATGTCGGATCCTCTAAAAGTTGCCCATATTGCGCTATTTCGGTAGCAAAATCATCATCTGTTGCGTAGAGCGGGGGCAGTTCTGGGCCAAGCGCGACCCGTGCAGCCCCGGTCAGCGTTGCGAGCGAGATGATCATCTCAGGATTGTCTTCGCCAGCCAATGTCAGGGCATCGGCTAAGACCAACCGGCCCTCAGCATCGGTATTGCCGACCTCAACTGTCAGGCCCTTTCTCGAATGGAGAATATCGCTTGGCCGGTACGCATTAGCACTAATCGCATTTTCAACTGCCGGGATCAGCAAGCGCAGTTGCACTGGCAAATTTGCCGCCATGATCATCATCGCCAGCGCCAGCGCATTGGCACTACCGCCCATATCTTTTTTCATCAACATCATCGACGCACCGCCTTTGATATTGAGACCGCCACTATCAAAACACACACCCTTGCCCACGAGGGTCAATTTCGGGTGTTTCTTGTTGCCCCAACTAACATCAATCAGGCGCGGCGCAATCGCAGCGGCGCGGCCGACCGCATGGATCATCGGTAAATTGGCCTTGAGCAGATCCTTGCCTGTGGTCACCTTCACCTTGGCGCCAAATTCGGTGGCGATTTCGCGCACCCGCTCCTCTAATGCATCAGGTCCCATATCTTCAGCTGGTGTATTAACCAAATCACGCGCCAAATAATGGGCCCGCACTTGCCGGGCAATGTCGGCCGTTTCCGCCTCCGCCGGCACCACCAGCTTCGGGATCGGTCGCTGAGCGCGATAACGGTCAAATCGATACGCGCCCAAAGCCCAGCCGACACAAGCAAGGTCGAGAGCTTCCCCGGCCATGTTATTGGCCAAGCGATAATTATTTGCCGGTAACACCGCGCTTGCCGCCCCAAGGATCAAATGATCACGGCCATCACCAAGGCCCACCAGCACCCCGTCAGGACTAATCACAACCCGGCCCTTTTCCCCGGCGAACCCGTGCGCCGCGGCAACGCTTTGCAAGTTTGGCGCAGCAGCTTCGAGCCAGCGAGCAAAATTCTTTTGCGGGGCCAACCACACAGCAATGGCTGATTTTGCGGCTTGATCATCCGCAGCTAAAAATGCGGGGATATCAGTAATCATCTGTTAACACCTTATTTTATTTCACTTTTTTACGACAAAACCAATCACGGTTAAGCCTTTATTGAAACCATTTAGCGATACTGACCGCAAATGGACAGACCACATTCGAGGGATAACATGTTTAATACCGTGTCTAAGACAAAATTTATTGTGCCACTGATTGGCGCTTTCGTTCTTACAAGTTGCGCCGCGACAGGCAAAACCAAGAGCGGCTCGGTTTTTTCCGGCAAGAAAAAAGCTGAATTTTCAAAATCACTCGATGCTTTTTCAAGCACCGGCAAAGTCGACACAAGAGACCCAATTGCCCAAGCGGCATTTTGGGGTACACGGTATGATCGCGAGCCAGAAAATACAAAAGTCGCCATCGCTTATTCCAAGTCTCTACGCATTATTGGCTCGGACGAGCAATCGCTACGGGTCATCGAAAAATCAGTTTCCAGAGACGAAGACAATGCCGACGCCTTGTTAGAATATGGCAAGGCCTTGATTTCAAATGACCGCGCCTTTGAAGCTGTGCGGCCAATTGAACGCGCCATCGCCATGACGAACTCGAAAGATTGGCGGACATATTCGGCATATGGTGTCGCTTTAGACAAAATTGGCGAGCATGAAGAAGCCCGCAAACAATATTCCCATGCCCTGAAAATTAATCCGAGTGCCGCTCAAGTCCAAAATAATATCGGGCTCTCCTATGCCCTGGACGGCAAGCTTGATCTGGCAGAAAGAAGTCTGCGCCGGGCTTCATCAGAACGTTATAGTTCCTCTCGTATTCGCCAAAACTTGGCGCTGGTTCTGGGCTTTAAAGGCGAAACACGCGAAGCAGAACGCCTCGCTCGCTCAGATTTACCCCCGCAAGTAGCTGATAATAATGTGAATTATTTTCGCTCTTTGCTGACCCAGCCTGCCTATTGGCAAGACCTCAACAATGATAATGTGGAAATGCCAAGCTTCCCTACAAGCGGCGCATCTGTGCCCTCAAAATTCGAGCCGACAGCCATCGCTCCGGCAACACCGGTGCCAGAGCCAACCCGGATGACGCCGGCACCAAAGCCAACCAAAAAACCGGAACCGGCTCCTAAGGACGGATCAATTCTTTCGCAAAACAATCCGTCCCAGCCTGCGACTTTCATGCAGCCCGCCAGCCCATCCAAGCCAATTCAGCTTGAAACAACGAGCGCGCCAGCGTCGACAAAGAAAAACAAAAGCGGCCTGAAAATGGGGAGCTAAGGCGTCCCGACAACCCAATACCCCCCATATGAGGGGGTGGCAAAAACAGACGGCCCTCTTATTGTCTGCGCTGAAGCTGCTAGCGTCAGCACTTCAATAAAGGGGGGAGAACCCTTTAGCCCGTCGAGCAATCGACGGGTTTTTTCTTATGTTTCGGCAAGCCTGCGCTGCTCACCCGGTAACGGGATCACAATCGCAATTGATACGCCGCTATATCGCGCATCGGTATTCAGACCAATTTCAACATCGCCTTGCAGAGCTGCAACACGGCTGCGAATATTTGCCAGGCCCTTGCCCTCATGGCTGGGCATTTGCCCCTTCAGACTGTCGCCATCATCGCGGATGACAAGCTCGACACATTGATGGTTTTTCATGTCATCATCGTGATCCGGCAATATCCGTTGAACCAGGCGTAGTCGAATTTGTAAGTTTGTCATGTTTGAATGGCGCAAGGCATTTGTCACTGCCTCTTGCAAAATTCGATATATTTGCAAGACATCTTTAGGGCCAAAGCCGCCAATATCCTCGTCTATTTCAAGCGCCCAATCCAAACTCACGCCAGCTGCCGTAAGGGCTGGTTGAATGCGCGCCCGATAAGCGCCAAGGGCAAACAGCAAGTCCTCAACCTCAACATCAATCGAATCGACGATCAACCGCAAATCATTCAAACTGGTTTGCAACTCATCGGAAACGTCGCTCATTGTCATGCCTTGTTGGCGTAATTTAAATTGCAGGCCTAAAAGTTGGCCCCCAATCCCGTCATGCATATCGCGCATAATCCGCTGTCTCTCGCCGAAAACCGCCGCCTGTTTTTCCTGTTCGCGCGTGCGAACATAGCTCTCCTCTAACTCAAATTCGCGCTTTGCTAGCTCATCTGCCAAAACAGCCGCATTAGCCGCTTCTGCATTTTGTAGGTCAATCGAGCGATGGACCATCCCGAAGATCAATCCTGTGGCCATGATGATAGTCGCCAAAGGAACGTATGGAATACTGGTCTTGACAAAATTCCCCGCAATAACATTCTCAAGTATCAATTCACTAAAAATATCCCACAATGCTGCTGATAAACAGACCGACAAAGCAATTGCCGCCGCGACCGAAATCCCCTTTTGGGCAACTGAACGCAACAAGACTAAACTGCCGGTCAAAATCGCCGCGGCAATAATCCATATGCCGAGTTCCCCATAGAGACGATCCCCTCGGTGGGGCTCTACCAACTCGAGGATAAAGGAGAGGAGTGTATAGCCAAAACCAACGCTAAGGAGCAGGTAATACCACCTGTGGGAAGCGCCATAGACAGCCACCGCATAAGCAGCAACCGATAGCGCCATGCCAAACGTCGAAGAGATAAATAATAGGTTTTGGAGTGTTACCGGGAAACCTTGAATCGGTATCAAGTAATAGAAATTATGAGCCGTCCAAAACAGTGTGAGCAACCCTAAAATGAAAAACTCACCACGTTCCCTGTTCGACCATAAGCTAAAAAAGATTGCAAATAAGGCCACGAACAAGCTCGTGCCACTCATAAAAACGGGTGCATCATAAACAAGCATGTTACGCCAATTATTCGCCACGGACAAAGCCGTCAGGGGTCCAAAATAACTCTCATAGAAACGCCCATGGTGCCCTTGGTTTTGCACCATGATGTCGATCGTAGCGCTGCCACTTGATAAATACTGCGCCGGAATAATATAAAGACGACCCTTTAGGTAGCCTTTGCCCAATTTTGTTACGCTCGGAGACTCCAAGGCCAATGCCTGTCCATTGACATAAATATAGACTTTACTTTGCGCTCTCGAAATATAGAGCGCATATTCAAGATCCGGGTCAGTGACCGAAACGGCCGTACGCAGAACGAGTATGTTTGTGTCCTTGGGGAGCTTTTTTTTAAATGTGCTTTGTTCCGCTGGTATAAACGTGTCGGCATCCGGCACGCCCGCCAGAGCAGTGTCTAATCTCGATTGCTGGAAATTTGTCAGTAAATAGGATTGGTCGGGCCGCATTTTTCCCTCAGCCCATACGACAAATGCAGAGCATAAAAAAAATGTCACCAGCATGGCCAGAGCTGGAGCCGACCATTTTTTGATCATCTGCACGATACGATGCCGCACAACCGACGCTGATGTTGCGCCCTTCGTTTGCAGCAAGCTCATTATTTCAGTAATCCGTCTCGATGGGCGATAGACACAGCCTCACCTCGAGATTTTACTTCCATCTTACGATAAATCCCTTTGACATGTTCTGCGACAGTATAAGGAGAAATTTTCAACCGTTGAGCGACCTCCTTATTGGTATTGCCCCGGGCAATGAGTTGGAGGATTTCTATTTCGCGGGCAGTTAGGGTTGTGGTTTTATCCGGTGTATTGGGTGATGCCGCCCGGATCCGCCTCAACAAATGCCCTGCCACGGCCGGACTAATCGGCGAGCCCCCTTCCAACACTGTGGTAATTGCCTCAGCTAACTCACTTTCATTAGCTGACTTTAAAACATAACCATCCGCGCCCGCCTGCACCGATGTCATGACACTACTGACATCCCCCAAAACGGAAATCACAATGACCTTACGATCCTCGACCTTGGCTGTCTGGCGGATAAAATCAAGCCCGGATCCATCACCCAAATCTAAATCTGTTATGACCAGATCATGCGGCGTTTCGAGGGCTTTGCGCGCTTCTTTATAGGACGCAGCACAGCCGACAAGTGACAAGCGCGGATGGGCTTCGATGACATCGGTAAATGCCTGACGGGCGCTCGCCACATCTTCAATCAAGATTGTCCTGATTGCCTCTTCCATCACCAATGCCCTCTCAAATAGGGGGCATCATGCGGCTAGTAGGGTAAAATGCCAAGGGCCTTTTAAAGCGATGTTGATCGCCAAATGACCCTTATTCTGCGAAGCCAAAAACCCGCAACATTGCTGGGCCAAGAATAACCGCAAATAGCACGGGCAGGTTGAACAGGATCATTGGCACCGTCAATTTCGGCGGCAAGGCAGCAGCTTTCTTCTCCGCTGCCTGCATCCGCAATTCACGATTTTCAGCCGCCATAACCCGCAAGGCCTGACCCAGCGGTGTGCCGTAAATTTCCGACTGGATTAAAGCCGTGGTCACAGCCTTAACACCATCAAGACCCGTTCGGTCACCAAGATTGACATAGGCGTCTTTTCGGTCAGCCAAATAGGATAGTTCTGCCGTTGTCAGGCCGAGCTCCTCTGACAATTCCGGGCAATTGGCCCCAACCTCTTCTGATACTTTTTGTAAAGCAGCTTCGATCGACATCCCTGCCTCGACGCAGATCAAGAGCAAATCAAGCGCGTCTGGAAAGGCCAATTGGATGGCGAGTTGACGTTTTGTGATGAGATTTTTAACCCAAATATTTGGCAAGAAAAACCCGAGGACAAACCCCCCAATCGTAACCGCAAGCTGCATGAAATTACTCAGCTCAACAATCTTCAAGACATAAACATAAAATGCGGTGCCCAAGCCCAAAACAATCGGTACCCCCACCCGCGCCAGCATGAAGGTGAAAACTGGCTTTTCGCCACGCTTGCCAGCCTGGGCTAGCTTTTTAG
>JAZGEB010000136.1:0-8829 GCA_036478515.1 Parvularculaceae bacterium
CATTCGAGCGACCTGTCAATTCAAGCGCTTCTTCTTCCAGTTCTGGTTCTTTCATCAACCAATGAACTAAGCGGCGCAATAATTCCCGGTGCGGCCCGCCGCCATCAAAGCCCCGCGCCCAGAGCCAAACATGATCCGATTGCAACAATGCGACCCGGCCTTGTTCAACTCTATCAACGATCAATAATGGCGCGCCGCCAGCGCCGTCCATTAAGCTGGTGCCAGAGCGTTGGCGCGACGGAATAGTGCGCAACCACCGGCCCCAATCATCGCGGCCTTGCAAATCCCGGGTCACGGGGTGGCGTGCGCCTTGGTCATTGATCAGTGGAATGAACGGTTCTTCGTTGGTCCGGCCCATCGGTGTTGCTGGCAATATGTAAGCCAAGGTGCGTTGCGCCGCGAGGCTGGTTTTGGGGTCATTAAATTCTGGTCCCGAGGCAATTAGCAAAGCGCCGCCATTTTCGACATATTTAGCAATGCGGTCAAAATGCGTGCGTGATAGAACACTTCGATAAGTGTACCGATCAAATATCAGGACATCGAATTCGGGGAGTTTTTCCAAAAATAATTGGTCATGGGGAAAGGCGATGAGATTGAGGTCGCGGCTTGGGGCAACGGATTGTTTCTCGTAAGGTTTCAAAATGGTGAAATGAACCAGGTCAACCGCCGGGTCAGATTTTAGAATATTGCGCCAGACCCGTTCGCCCGCATGAGGTTCGCCAGAAACAAGCAACACGCGCAAGCGGTCGCGAATAGCGCTGATTTGGATTACTGCGTGATTATTGCGCGTGGTCAACTCGCCTTCAATGGTCGCAGCTTTAATCTCGATGATGGTCTCGCCCGGCGTATCAAGGGCCGCATTAATGGTCACTTCTTCGCCGACCGGGAAGGCTTGTCGGGCCACATCTTCGCCATTGAGACGTAGGGTCACCGCCACTGGCCCCGTATTATTGGTGCCGACATCATTGATTTTGAAGGTGATCTCAACCGGTTCATTGACAATGCCAAAACGCGGCGCGGTGATAATTTCGACCCGGCGGTCAATTTCATTTGTCCGCCCAGAGAGTAAAAGATGGGTCGGCGCGTTAATGCCCAAAGCCGCAGCCGAGGCAGGCGGGTCGATCACCTGACCATCGGAGAGGATGAAAATCGCGCCAAGCTGGCTGCGCGGGACATCAGCGAGACTGAGCGCCAGCGCTTCGCCGAGCTTGGTTTCATCAAACCCGGTGACTTCCGTCTGCCTGATCTCAATATTGCCGAGCGCTTCGAGGCGTTTGGTCAAGGTCTCGGCGGCGGTTTTGGTCACCGTGTTGCGCTGATCCAATTGTTGGCTGGCACTGTCATCGGTGAGGATGATGGCGATATCTGGCAGCGGGGTTTTTTCTTCGCTGCGCAAAGCAGGTTTGCCGATTAGCCCGAGCAAACACAACGCGGCAATGGTTCTGAAAATACCCCCCCTTGGCGCGCGGATTAGTCCGTAGAGCGCGATCAGTAGCACGATGGCGGCAATCGCATAATAGACGGAGAGGGGCAGGGTTGGTGAAAAACTGAACTGGCTCAACATTTACTCGGCCCCCAGCTTTTTCAACAGTTCGGTGACGTGAACTTGATCTTCTTTGTAATTTCCGGTCAGCGCGATCATCGCCATATTAATGCCCGAGCGAAAAGCGGTCTCCCGGGTGAAGCCTTGGCGTGACCCCATCGGCCGCATCGGCAAGCCATTGTTATCCCGGGCCCAAGCGGCGGCCCAGTCGCGCCCACCAATGATGATCGGTGTCACGCCATCATTGCCATTTGAGGCTGAAAGCGCCGAGCGGGCTTCGACCCAAATCGGTCCGCCATTATTGCGCCCCGGCAAGTCGCGTAAGAGATAAAAGGATTTGCCGAGCACATGGCCCTTGGGCAGCGGCTCAAGCGGCGGGATGTTCATCTGTTCCAAGATAAGCCGCAGGGTTGAGCCTTCTGGCGAGAGTTGCCCCGTCGGCGCGCGGTCGCCATCGCTGGTGTCGATGATCAATAGGCCGCCACTGGCCATAAAGCGTTCCAACCGGCCCAGCGCCAATTCGCTTGGAATGTCGGTGCTTTCACTGACCGGCCAATATAGCAGCGGGAATACATTGAGATCATCCGTCTCCAGATTAACTCCGACCGCCTCATCCGGGCTGACCGCGGTGCGACGTTCTAATTCATAAGAGAGACCATCAAGGCCCGCTTTGACCAGACGATCAACATTATTATTGCCGGTTAGAATATGGCCAAAGCGCATATTCGTGGCGGTTTTTAACGCGGCTTGATCAATCGGTGCGCGCGGTTGAGCGAGAGTTTCTGTTGGCGTGAGCAGCGGAACCGCGACAAGCGCAATGATGGTCGCGGCAATTTTCCGGCTCGGCAAGAGGCGACCTTGCAAAAACAACGCGATCAATGTGTCGAGGGCGACCAGCATCGCCGCGATTAAGAATAGCCAAGGGGCTAATTCACGCGGTGGATCGCCCGCAAAGGACCGGGAGGCAAGACCATCATAAGCGCCGGTGCTCTTGAGGCTGATTAAATTTGTTTCACTGGTAATTGCATTGATCGCCAACGGCGTGTCGGGGCTGCCGTAAAACCCCGGCGGGGCGAGCGGTGTGCCGGGCGTGGTGGCGGCTTTGGCTGGTGCCGGCCGCGCGCCGCCTGCGGGGCGTTGAAACCGGCCATAGCCATCCAGCACCCGCAACGGGGCGTAAGTTGCGTCCGCATCGGCTCTGGAAAGCCCGCCGGGGGCGAGCGTAATGATGCGCCGGAGCATATCGACGAACACGCCAGAGATCGGCAGGTCCGACCAGCCCGGCGTGGCTGGCACATGGAACAATACGATCAAGCCTTGCTCTTGGGTTTTGGCGGTGACCAACGGCGTGCCATCGCCAAGATAGGCCCAGCTTCTGGTCGCGGTTTGGGTGCCGGGCTTGGCCAGTACTTGGCGGCGTATTTCAATTTCAGGGTCAGCTATGAGGTCTGCAAATGGGCTGTCAGCGGCAAAATCACCGATTTTTTGCGGTGTCTCCCACGTTAAAGCGCCGCCAAATGCGCGCCCGCCACCGCGCATCGGCACCGGCAGGAGAGGCGGTTGGCTCGCGCCATCGATCACATTGTCAGCCAGATTAGGCCCGGCAAAGCGCAGCAAGATGCCGCCTTCATCGACCCAATGTTCGAGCGTCGCAACATCGGTCAGCCGTAAGCGACCGACATCATCGAGAACGATAACATCGGTGCCGTTGGCGATCAGCTGGTCGATGGAGCCACCTGAAAAAAGCGCAAACGGGGCCAGAGCCTGACGGATATAATAAGCGCCTTGCAATAATGTGCCACTGCCAACATCTTCGCCTTGCGCCAGCCCAACCCGGACTCGGCGGGCGCTGGCATCGACCAGTTGGATCGCGCCCGCAGAAGCCTGACTGGTTTGATCGACTGATGAGAGGCGGACCAGCGCGATTTCGTTGCGCATCATTAAAGGCAGATCAAGCGGCACAGCGATGCGCAATGCATCAGCTGGCAATGTGGCCTCGACTTCCGCCAGAAAGCGACCATCCGACGCCGTAAGCGCGAGGGTGATAAAGCGGTCATCCGGGCTTGGCTCTGCCGCAAGGAGAGGGATTTGCAGCTGGTCGCCGGAATAATTGACCGGGCCAAGGCCGAGGGTGTGGTTGCTGGCATCGCGCCATACGGTGATCTCGCCAAGCGCCTTTAAGGCGCGCACAAAGCTTGGACTGGAGAGACCATTATCGGTTGTTGTGTCATCTGAGAGCCAGAAAATATCCGCTTTTTTTTCAAGGCGTTGTTCCAAGATGCTCAAGTGCTGTGCTACTTGCGCGCGGTCCGCCGCATAGGGCCGAGGGGCAATCGATTGGGCTAGCCGAGACAGATCATCCCCAGTGAGCGGGCCGGAGATCGCTGCTTCTTCGTGCCCCGGCGCTTGCGGCGTTGTGGTCACGACCCAGACATTGCGCTTATCTCGCGTTGCTTCAGCGGCGATGGTCGCCAGTGCTTTTTGTCGGTCGCGCCAGCCGCTTGCCGCCGGCCAGCTATCATCGATGACCACAACCATCGGGCTTGAATTGCCGGAAATGCTGAGGGCATTTTTTACTGGTCCCGCCAGCGCCAGAATGGCCAGTCCAAGAGCAATCAGCCGCAACAGCAATAGCCACCACGGGGTCCGGCTTGGGGTTTGCTTTTGATCTTTGAGCTCGCGGATAAAGAAAGTGCCAGGGAAGATGCGCTTTTTCGGCATTTGCGGCATTGCTCGCAAGAGCAACCAGAGCAAGGGCAGGCTTGCAAGCGCCAGCAAAATCAACGGGGTGGTGAAGGAGAGACCAGCCATTAAACCGCCTTCGCAGGCGCCAGCGCGCTATACATATTTAGGAGCGCCGCTTGCGCTGGTTGAGCGGTCGAATGGCTCATGAATTGCCAACCTTGATGGCGACATAGATCCCGGATGTAGGATTGATGCGCGGTAAATTTTGCTTTGTAAGAGTCGTTTAAAGATGCAGCATCACCAAACAGATAGGGCGTACTATTGCTGGTTTGCTTAAACTCAGTTCGGCCCTTGAATGGGAACACTTCCTCGGCTGGATCAAGCACTTGCACCAGCACCCCGGAAACTTGATCCGCGGCGGCGGCTTTTAAACTGGCTTCAATTTTTTCAACCGGCGTGAAAAAGTCACTCAGCAGCACCGCCGAGCGGTGGCCGCGTCCGGGGATCAGCGGCAATTTGCGCTCGGCGTCAGTCACAACCGGATGTTTCATCGCCAGCAGGGACATGACGAAGCGGTCTAATGCCCCGCGCCCGGTAAACATCTGCGGTAGCTGATCGACTAAGCCAACCCGTTCGCCGCCCCTAGTGAGCACCGCACAAAGCGCCGTCGCCAAAACATCAATGCGCCGTTGCTTGGTCACCCGGCGGTTTTGCGCCGAAGTGTAATCCAGGCTTTGATGTAGATCGCGCCAAATCCAAACCGTGGCGGCGGTCTCCCATTCTTTTTGCCGGATGAACAAGCGTTCTTGGCTGCGGGCCGATTGGCGCCAATCAATTTGGCTACGCTCATCGCCTTGCATATAAGGCCGGAATTGCCAAAATGTTTCCCCCGATCCAGCCCGGCGGCGGCCATGATCGCCGGACATTAATGTCCCAGCGACATTCAACGCCTCGACCTGCAAAGGGGGCAAGGCGGCGGATTGTTCTTCCGCGTCATGTCTTAAAGAGGCGATATGCGAGACCATGGGCTAAGCGCTCTTTTCTTTACAGCACTTTGCCAGCGAGATCGCCGATCACGCTATCGGTCGTATGACCTTCGGCCCGGGCGGCAAAACTAAGCGCCATGCGGTGGCGCAAGACTGGCGCGGCCAGATCCGCGACATCTTCCAAGGTCGGTGCCGGGCGGCCTGAGATCAGCGCTTTGGCCCGGGTGGCTAAGCTCAAGGCTTGACTGGCTCGCGGGCCGGGACCCCAGGCGATCAGGCTTTCTTCGCCCGGCGCTGGTCTGGCGGAGCGCACCAGTGCCAAAATCGCATCGATGATTTGCGTCCCGATCGGCATGGCCCGAACCAGACTTTGAGCCTCTTGGAGTTGGCTTGCGGTGAGGGCTGATTTTAAGATGGCCGTGGTCGTGCCAGTGGTGGCCGCTAGCATTTTGCGCTCAGCGGCTTCTGCCGGGTAATCAATATTGATTTGCAGCAAGAACCGGTCGAGCTGTGCTTCGGGCAGCGGATAAGTGCCTTCTTGCTCAATCGGGTTCTGGGTGGCGAGAACATGAAACGGCGCGGGCAATTTTCGGGTTTCCCCAGCAACGGTGACTTCGCGTTCTTGCATCGCCTGCAACAAGGCGGCTTGAGTTCGCGGACTGGCGCGGTTTATTTCGTCGGCCATTAACAGCTGGCAGAACACCGGGCCTTTGATGAAGCGAAACTCACGCTTGCCCTCGGCGCTCTCTTCAAGCACCTCCGCGCCGATCACATCGGTTGGCATCAGATCCGGGGTGAATTGAATGCGCCGATCATCAAGTCCCAGCACCGTCGCGCAAGAGCTGACCAGCAGGGTTTTTGCCAATCCCGGCGCGCCAACCAACAGCCCATGGCCGCCAGCAATCAGGGCGGTCAGGACTTGGTCAATCGCTTGTTCTTGGCCGAACACAACAGTGCCCAGAGCTTGCCTTGCGACTTGCAGCCGAGCCGAGTGCTCGTCGAATTGGGCGATGAGCGCTGACTCTTGGCCTGCATTCTGGGCGGTATCTGGGGCAATCGAATCATTTTCGAGGGTCATGGATGAAATTTAAGTCCTGTTTTAGCCGTGAACACGGCAAGATTGACGGATATTTAGCTGATTTGTGGTCTGTCTGGTGTAATTTGACAACGCAAACCATACGAAATGGACAGAACTTCATGAAAATGATTGAAAACTGCGGCTGAGACGCCAAGATACAAAATAACAATGTTCGTAAACAAGGGAAGGGTGGGCACATTATAATGGAGCCGAAGCAAAAATTATCTATCTGGGGATTCATCAAAGGGGCCTTTAAGGTCATTATCGGGCTGTCGCTGTTTTTACAGTCGCTGATGTTTTTCGTCTTTCTCGTGGTCGTCCTTGGCGTCATGGGCATGATCGCTGAAGAGGCCGCAGGGCCCAAATCTTCAAAAGTCGCCATGCAAGTTGAAGAAGGTGCGGCCTTGTTGTTGAACCCAAAAGGCATTTTGGTCGAGCAAGCCCAAGAAACCGACCAATTTGAGCAAGCTTTGGCTGAAGCCTATGGTGCTTCGCAAGCGCCTGAGGTCGAAGTTCATAATGTTGTTTATGCGTTGCGCCAAGCGGCCAAAGATGACCGGGTCAAAGGCTTGGTGCTCGATCTTTCCGGCCTCTACATTCCTGGCGCATACGCTAGTAAGGCCCATTATATAACAGCAGAAATCGACAAGTTCAAAGCCACTGGCAAGCCGGTGATTGCGATCGGTGATTATTATTCCCAAGAAACTTATATGCTGGCCGCCCATGCTGACACCATCATGATGCATGATTATGGCAGCGTGTTTATTATTGGCTATGGCCGGTACGGTACTTTTTATAAGAGCCTGTTAGAGAAGTTGAAAATCAATACGCATATCTTCCGGGTCGGGACATTTAAGTCAGCGGTTGAACCCTTGATCCGCGATGACATGTCGGAGCCAGCCAAAGAAGCTAATCTGGCTTATTTGGGGGTTTTATGGCGCGAATATGTGGCCAATGTCGAAACCGCCCGGGGTCTTAATGCTGGGACGATTTCAAATTATGCCAATAATCTTGATGTCGTGACCCAAGAGGCTGGTGGCGATTTAGCCAAAGCAGCCTTAACCACAGGGCTCGTCGATAAATTGACGTCAAGGGCTGAACAAACGGCTTATTTGACTGAAGCTTTCGGGGAGAGCGAAGACGAAGATAAAGACTTTAAATATGTTCAGTATCGCGCTTATCTCGCCCAAACTGATGGTCGTTATGACGAAGATGATGCCGATCCAAATATTGCGATCTTAACTGCTGCGGGCACCATTTTAGATGGCGAACAGCCCGTTGGTACAGTTGGCGGCGACACATTGTCTCGTCAGATTAAGCAAGCGCGCGAAGATGAAGATGTCAAAGCGATTGTGCTGCGGGTTGATAGCCCCGGCGGCAGCGCCTTTGCCTCCGAAATTATTCGCGATGAATTATTGGCAGTCAAAGCGGCTGGCAAGCCGGTTGTTGTTTCCATGGGTTCCTTAGCAGCGTCTGGCGGGTATTGGATTTCAGCCAATGCTGACGAGATTTGGGCAGCGCCAACGACAATCACCGGATCGATCGGGATTTTCGGTGTGATCCAAACATTGGAGAATACAGCAGCAGAAGTTGGTGTGTTTGTCGATGGCGTTGGCACCACCGAAATGTCCTCTTTGCATGGGGCAGGTCTTGGACCCTTGCCAGAGAAGTTCAAAGCCGTGATCCAAGCCAATATTGAACAAGGCTATGATCGGTTCATGGAAGTGGTCAGCTCAGGTCGTGGTATCACCAAAGAACAAGTCAATGAGATCGGCCAAGGCCGGGTCTGGATTGGCGAAACCGCCAGCCAAATCAATCTCGTTGATAAGCTCGGGACGATTGATGATGCGATTAAATCAGCCGCGGCCAAAGCTGGCATCGAAGGCGATTATGATGTCGTGCAGATGCGTGAGCCAAAAACCCGACTGCAACGGTTTGTCGAATCACTCACCGGGGCATCAATCAAAGCAGGTCTGATCAAGCACCCTTCCGAAAAGCTGTTTGCCAAATCAGCGGCAACCCGGCAGACCGGCGGCTTGACCAAGATCGTCAAGGAATTCTACTCAGAAGTGAAATTCCAAGAAAGCTTCAACGATCCAAACAATGTCTATCTGCGTTGTTTAGAATGCGAACTCGATTAAGCAGCTATCACTGAAATCTTAAAAACCGCCTCCAAATTGGGGGCGGTTTTTTGTTGGTGGAAAGAATGATTTCCTCCCCCATTCTTCATGGGGGAGGTGGCGCCGAAGGCGTCGGAGGGGGCTGCGGTCGCGCTTCTTAGAACTTCTCTTGAGGCCACCACTGACCCCCTCCGCCCTTTCAGGGCACCTCCCCCATAAATGGGGGAGGAACTCCCATTTAGAGTCTGAGGCCCCAGTGCTAAATTATCACAATGGTGGTCTGTCTCTGGCCCCACCTGATTGTGACTTTGCGCCGGGCAGGAGACTCTGTTATGCGTTAACTTGTCATTAACCATCCGGATGTGGGGTCCATCGATGTCGAAATCTTCCGCCAGCCTGATGTTGGCCGCCGCTGCT
>JAZGEB010000137.1:0-3394 GCA_036478515.1 Parvularculaceae bacterium
CATTTTTAAACCAACCGCCCATCTGGTGGCCGGTATTGCCAGCGGCAAAAGCTTTGATGTTAAACTTGGCTGACAACTCGTCCCATAATTCCTGACCGCCGCCAAACTCCGTCCACGCCATAATTTCCGCCGCGGTCATGCCAAATGGCACCGCGGTGAAAAAGGCGAAGGCTTTGGAGCGGCCGGTCCAGTAATATTCAGCGCCGTGATACATATCAGCCGAGCCCCCGGCGACCGCATCAAACACATCGAGCGCGCCGACCAATTCACCAGCCGCATAAAGCTTGACCCGCATTGAGCCACCGGACATTTCGGTGATTGCTTGGGCAACATAAGTGGCCCCATCGCCAAGACCGGGAAAATCTCGGGGCCAAGTGGTGACCATCTTCAATTCGCGCTCCCGCACTGGCCCCAACGCAGCCGCGCCGGCGCTTGGCCCGCCGCAGCGATCTTTGCAGTCACAGCCTGCCAACAGCCCTGCAGAACCGATTGCGCCGACACTCATAAATTTGCGTCGGTTCAAGGGGTTGCCAGACTTACGGGCGATATCAATCTTGGCATTATCGGTCATGGCCAGCGGTTCCTCGTCCTAGCGCTCGATAGTGTGGCGAGGTTCAGGACCAGTGTCTAGGTGAGGCGTTTAGCTGTTTAGGAGGCGGTATCGGGGGGTGTTGTCTCAACCGGTAAATCTTCTTGGCTTGGTGGTTCGACGCTTTTTTCAGGCGCCGCTTTTGCTTCTTTTGGGATGAGGATAAAGTGAATAGGGTTCGGGCTGAGGGACAATAGCGAGCCGTTGGCCATATCAACTCCAAGACCTAAAACACCAAGGCCAAAGGTGGTTGAGGCAACGCTGCCAGCGACTGTGCCAAGTCCCGCATTGGTCACAGCATAAGCAGTTATTGCGGTCGTGCCAAAGACAGTCCCCGTTGTTGATCCGGCGACGATGACAGCACCCTTAGCGCCAAATGTTCCCTCCACATGGATGACCGCTTGGTGATAGCCTTCTTTGGTCACTGTGAGGGCGAGTTTAGATTTTCGCGGTATCTTTATTTCACATGGTGTCGCTGTGCAGCCATAAAAGACGGCGGCTGTTTCTGGCGCTTTGCGACGATCTATTTTGCTCTTTCGGGTTTCTAAAGTTGTCGAGACAATCGCCCCGATCGGCTCTGTCGTGATGATTAAACTCTCTTGTGTCCCGCGAAAAACGGTTGCACAGCCGGTGAGGGGGAGGAGGGCTAAGACTAGGCATAAAATCCGCATTGTACTAAATCCTTACTGCATCTACCGGTTTAATTCGCGCGTGATTTGGATCCGCATTTGAAGACTGGTGGTCGTGTTATAGAGTTGTTGAAGCATCGGGCGTCCGAGATTTTCATGGCCGCCGCGTAGCAATAAAGTGCCAAAAATAAACGGCACATCATGGGTCTCTGCAGTTAATTGATCGACAGTTTTGGCCGCCAGAATGGCTTCTTCTGTGACCTTATCGCCAAGGAGATACCAAGTATAGGCATAGCCATAATGAGCCTTTGCGAGCAGCGGATTTTGCTTGCGGGCTTTATCGAATAAGTCCCTGGCTTGTAAAACTGTTTCTTTTTTCTCCAGTCCATCGAGCTTTTGCCCCTTTTCACTGAGCAATAGCCCTTCGATGAAAGCGGTAAGGGCATGGTCAGGAGATGTTTGTTTCGCTCGAATGACAATGTTTGTCGCTTCCGCAATTAAATCGTCGTGCAGGCTAACCTCTGCCAGTGCGGCTAAAGCTCTTATATCCGATGGGTTTGTTTTTAGATATTTTTCAAGCCGTTGCCGCGTAGTTTTGCGAAATTCCTTTTGTTCTTCACTATTGCCCTTGGCGAAAAATGACCCAGCATAGGCCAGTTGAAATTTACTTTCCGCTTTTGAAATTTTTTCGGTTTTTAGGGTTGTTGGATAATCGTCAACATCTAGCTTCATGCGAAGAAGCGGAATGGTTCCCTTGCGATAATAATCCCTGATCTCTTTCCCCAATTGCGCGCGGGTGACACCAAAGCTTGCGGCCATAGCCTGTTCAACCCCTGATCCGCCCCTTATGGCGCTGAGATAAGTCCCGAGCTGGGTGCGACGTTCAGTGTTGAGTTGCAAATAATGTACGGCAATCCATGATTGAGAATAGGCTCTGGAGTATTCATATTTATTTTTTATACGGAAGTTACTGGTGCCGGTGAAAATTTTAGCCCAGTCCAGCCACTTTTCAGCTTTCAGGCCATAAGTGCGGCTAGGAATAATCAACCCGACTTCTGAAATTCCATCCTTATACTGATAGGTGGAAAAAAAATCAGCCAGACCTTCGCGGTACCATGCCGGATAATTCCGCTGGCCGGCAGAATACATATAATGATGGACATATTCATGCTTGATGATGCTGTCACCGGTGAGGCTTATTTTGGTTTCCGGTCTGCCTGTATAGGCGATGAAAATTGGTCCATCGAGACTGGCAGCATAAACCCCGGCGGCAGAGTCACTATAGAAGCTGCGGCCAAATGTGGCTGTACTGTAAAATGCATAGACCCGGACAGGTAGTGCTTCTGATTTATATTCCGTTCCGGTGATTTTTGAGAGAAACAGCCTATAGCGTTCCAGCTCAAGCGCTAATTTTTGTATATTTTTCTCACGACCATCGCCGATGACGATAAAATTTTCCGAGGTGACTTGGGTCCATTTAGCCCAAGCAGAGGATGGTAACAGGAATGATAGGCACAATATCGACAGGAACAAACGCATTAAACAGCCCCAAGAAACCAACTCCCCACGATATACTGAACATTAAATTGGGCGAGGGGTCAACCAAGAGGCATTAGCCGCCGCGCCAAAATCGCCAGACAGTCAGGATAGAGCTTGTGCTCTTCGATCATGATCCGGGCCGATAAAGTATTGGCATCATCATCGGCCAAAACCGGCACAACAGCTTGGCCAATAATCGGTCCATCATCAAGGTCCGGGGTGACCAGATGCACAGTGCAGCCGGAAAATTTGACCCCGGCATCAATCGCTTGTTGCTGGACATGCAAGCCTTTGAACGAAGGCAACAACGACGGGTGAATATTCAGTATACGTCCTTGCCATGGCCGGACAAAGTCAGCGCTTAAGACCCGCATGAACCCAGCCAGACAGACAAGCTTTGCTGGCGAGGCGTCAAGCGCTGCATTGAGCGCGGCTTCAAACTCGGTGCGGGTCGGATAGGCTTTGTGGTCAATGGTTAGCGCTTTTATGTCCGCTGCCCGCGCTCGGTCGAGCCCTTTGACATCCGGGCGATTGGAAATCACCAGGACAATTTTGGCCGGAAAAGATGGGTCTTCACAGGCTTCAATCAAGCTTTGCAAATTAGAGCCGGAGCCGGAAATGAACACCGCAACTGGGA
>JAZGEB010000138.1:0-3992 GCA_036478515.1 Parvularculaceae bacterium
ATCAAAAGTTGCGCAAGGTGACAGGCTAAGTTCTAGTGCTGGAGCCGAGCAGAGAAAAACACCCGATGCAAGGGCGCAAACCAAAATTGACCTCAGGAGCGATCGTCATGTGCAGAAGATGCGGGTAGAGAGCCCGCAAAAATCAACCAATAACTTACCACCTATGAGCATACCGGAAGTACCTTCAAATGGTTTTCCGGAGATTGTCGCCGATGACATGCCCCCTCCCAACGGTTTTGGGCCGGATGACTTAGCTGGTTCTGATCCGATCATTCACGCATTTCCGCCCGGTGACGAATGAAAATCTCCCTTGGTCGCTCCGTTTTTTTTGCCCTGTCCTGCGTCAGTGTCGTGAGGGTGTTAGATCAAGGCGTGGCGACGGGTCAATTTGAGCAATTTATCGAAGATAAAAAACCGGTGGTTGGTACTGTCCGAAAAGAAAATCAGTCTACTGCGCATAAATACGCAGAAATCGTTCACATAAAAAAGGGACGTGGCGGGCAGTATTTTACCACCATCAAAGTCAATGGCGCGCCAATCGAAGTGTTGATCGACACTGGCGCGAGTAATTTAGTGCTGCGCGAAGAGGATGCTTATCGGGCTGGCTTACGCCCGCAGCGCAAAGATTATACCCAATCAGCCTCAACCGCCAATGGCTTGGTCGCTATCGCGGTTATGCCGGTTAAAGACATCGAGATTGGTTACAACATTATTCGCAATCAACATGTTTCAGTAATCCCCGACAAGAGTCTCTCAATCAGCTTGCTCGGCATGGATGTGTTATCAGAGTTTGGTCGTATAGAGATTAGTAACGGTGAAATAGTTCTTGATCCGCGCGGTTAGTTCTGCGCCTCTCCAGCAAATTACTCGCGCATCAAGCTTGGTAACTCGCCAAGGTCAGCGCCAGCATGGCGCATGAGGCGCTGGTTGAGCGGCGCAATTTTCGTCAGCATTGACATGCCTGCGCTGCGCAATGCTCGAACCCCGTGACTTTTTTGCGTAAACAATAAATTGAAGCCGCCACTGCCAAGGGCCATGGTTGTCGTGTCATGTCGGCGCCATCGTTCGTATTTTTCTAACCCCGTGCCATGACCAATATCGAGCCCGGCATCGCGCATCTCGACGAGGACATCACACAAGGCGGCAATGTCTTTGACCCCGAGGTTAAAGCCTTGGCCGGCAATCGGGTGAATGCCATGGGCGGCATCGCCGATCAGCACCAGGCGGTCAGCAAAAAACTTTACCGGGAGGATCATCGATAAGGGGTAGGCGTATATTTTACTGGCCAGCTCAACCTCGCCAAGCAAATCGCCAAGGCGGTTTTTCAGTTGGGCAATGAATTGATCTTCCGGTAGCGCTAATAGCGCGGGAGTGAGCGCGGATTTTTCTGACCACACGACAGAGGTGCGATTATCGGTCATTGGTAGGGTCGCGAACGGCCCATCCGGCAGGAAATATTGATGCGCAACATTATCATGCGATGCGCTGTGTTTGAGCACGAAGGTCAGAGCAGTTTGATGGTAATCATTCGTGGTGGTTCTGATCCCGGCCATCGCGCGCAATCTTGAGCCGCGGCCATCGCAGGCCAGCACCAGCTTTGCCACGATTGTGTCGCCAGAATTAAGGGGAGTATTGAGGGTAATTTTTACATCAGCAGTAGAGGCACGGTAATCGCGCATAGTGGCGTTATAGATAAGCGAACATTGAGGCGTCTTGGCAATCGCCTTTTCGAGCACAGCGCGCAAATGGCGGTTTTCCAATATGAAGCCAAGCGGTTTTTTTACCCCCTCTACTTCGTCGCGAAAATGCATGAAGCCAGCGCTTTGGTGACCGGCGCGAAAGCGATCCGCCGGTGTGCCATCACTGATCATGATATCACTCATTAAGCCGGCTTTTGGGGCTAAGTCCTGCCACAGTCCGAGCTGCTCAAACACGCGCACTGCGCCGTAAGAAAGGGCCGTGGTGCGGCCATCAAAATCAGCTTCCAGCGGCTCGGCGTTGCGGTCAATCACGATACTGCTAAAGCCGGAATGGGCCAGCGCCAGCCCCGCGAGCATGCCAGCAAGGCCGCCGCCAACGATTGCAATATCTGGAGTTGTGGGAATATCGGGCTGGGTCATTCTGCATATTTTACAGAATAGTTGTGACGCTGCCAAGGCCATCATGTTCTAATTGGGGGGAAGCCTTGCCATTTTAGGAAGGCCAACTCTATTCTACTCGCGAAACATGCCATCACGGCAGATCTAAACCGCGGTCTAAAAAGGGATCCCAGACATGTCGAGACGAAACCATATCGCGTTTGTTGGTCTTGGTGTTGGCATTAGCACATTGATGCCCAGCTTGGCGCTGGCCCAAGAGATCGACCAGAATATTGTCCCGGCATCAGCCTCAAGCCAATATATTTTCAACTCCTTATTGTTCTTGATTTGTGGCATGGTGGTCATGTTTATGGCAGCTGGCTTCACCATGCTGGAAGTAGGGTTGGTGCGGTCCAAAAATGCCGCGACGATTTGTGTCAAGAATATTGCGTTGTTTTCAATTGCCAGCCTGATGGTGTGGGTCACGGGCTATAATATTATTTATGGCGTTGCCCCAGGTGGATTGATGACGCCGCTGGCTGACTGGTTTGGGAATGTCGATGGCAGATTGTTCTGGGCAGCTGATGATAGTGACCCGATTGGCACCGGTTATTCAGCTCATTCCGATTGGTATTTCCAGATGGTGTTTGTTGCCACCTGTGCGTCGATTGTCTCTGGTACATTGGCTGAACGGGTCAAGCTATGGCCGTTTCTGATTTTTGTCGTGTTCTTGACCGGTTTCATCTACCCGATCCAAGCCTCTTGGGAATGGGGCAATGGTTTTCTCGATAGCAAATTTGCTTTTTCTGATTTTGCCGGATCGACCTTGGTTCATTCAACCGGCGGCTGGGCTGCTTTGGCTGGGGCTTTGGTTCTTGGTCCCAGACTTGGCAAATATGCAGGTAACAGCATCACGCCGATGCCCGGTTCCTCACTTCCTTTGGCGACCCTTGGGGTTTTTATTTTGTGGCTCGGGTGGTTCGGCTTTAATGGCGGCTCACAACTCGCAGCCGGGTCTCTTGGGGATATTCAGGCGATCTCCCGTATATTCGTCAACACCAATACTGCTGCTGCGGCTGGCGTGATCGCGGCGATGGTGGCCAGTCAGATCATGTATCAAAAAGTGGATTTGACGATGGTGCTAAATGGCGCGATTGGCGGGCTGGTTTCGATCACCGCTGAGCCGTTGATGCCGGAGATTTATCAGTCGGTAATTATTGGCGCGATTGGCGGCTGCATTGTCACGTTTGCAGTACCGCTGTTGGACAAGTTGAAAATTGATGATGTCGTCGGCGCGATCCCAGCGCATTTGTTTTGCGGTATCTGGGGCACCTTGATTGTGGTCTGGTCAAATAATGCCAGCATTGCCCGGCGCGCCGGGGAAGAGGCTGGCTTGTCCGCTGACGCGATCGCAGATGCGATGGACGCCGCGCCAAGTTTTGTTGGCCAATTGGTTGGTGTCCTGATGATTGGCTCGTTTGTCTTTGTGGTCTCGCTGTTGGTGTGGCTGGTGTTGAAATTCACCATTGGCATTCGCGTCAGTGAAGCTGATGAAATCATCGGGCTTGATCGGGCAGAATTGGGCATGGAAGCCTATCCAGAATTCGCCATGCGCTGATTACGGCTCGGAGGGGGTATTTAACCATCGGCGAAAATCCAATAGTGGCTGGTAGAAAGAAAGATGTCGTCCCGGGCGAAGACCCGGGATCTGACATGTGGGCCTCAGGTCCCGGCTCGCCTATCGGCGTCCGGGATGACAGATTTACCTCTCCCTGCATTGAGCTCCCCTCGGTCAAGCCGTGGGGAAGCGGACAGGTTTGTCGTGGCACGCGTTTAACAAATTCGGGATGACGAGAGATCGTGAATAGTTGGTAGCGCAACCCCTCACCCAAATTTTAAGAAAAATTTGTGCCT
>JAZGEB010000139.1:0-7502 GCA_036478515.1 Parvularculaceae bacterium
TCAAACTTGGTCAATAAATGTTTCGACCAGCCATATGGCGCAGCACGGAACCAGCCGCCACCTGCGCATGAAACCCGCTTGCCATAGGCATCAACAGTCGCCACCGGTATTTCGTAAAACGAGCTGCCAGCAACTGGTTGATGACGATGCCGCGGTGCATCGGGCATATTGTAATGATCATGGGCAATGGGGTGCAGGCTAGACGAATACTCATAGCCTAGTTGGGCCAAGGTTTCGAATGCCCAAGGGGTGCGTTCATCAATTGAAAATCCTGCCGCGCGATAACCTGTTACCGGCACGCCGCAAATATCTTCGAGTTGTTTTTTCGCCTGCCCGGCATCAGCAAAAAATTCATCTCGCGTCTGATCGAACACTTTCACATGCTCAATGCCATGCGAGCCAATTTCATGACCGCGATTGACGATATCGACCATCAAGCTCGGGCAACGCTTGGCAATCCAGGCGAGGGTGAAAAAAGTGGCTTTGGTATTTGTGCGATCAAAAAGATCGAGGATGCGCTTGGTATTATCCTCAACCCGGAGGGTGTAATCATCCCAGTCATCGCGGCTTATTTTCGAGCTCAGCGCCCAGACCTGAAAATAATCTTCGACATCGACTGACATCGCATGTTTTGGGGCAGTTTTGGGCGCAAATTGTGCTGGTCCGGTCATATGCTGTCGCCCCCTACTCCACAAGATCGCATCATATCTGCCATCTATCTCGTTCTCTTTGCTGTTTAACTGAACAGCCGAGGGAAGGCCAGCCCTCTACCCGTCTTTCAGGAGGGGGCATATTAGCCATCAGTGCCTGTTGCGCCGCCGAGTTCTTGTAAGGCGATATGGACTTCGCCAAGCCGGTCTGACAACAACGCATTGCGCGCCTTGCGCCGATGGTCGAGAATATCCAAGCCCGCTTTCACAGAACGTAAATCCTCTTCCACGGCGCCAAGGGTATCTCGCGTTTCTGCGATAAATGACATTAAAGAAGACTTTAGCTGACGCACCTCTTCATGAGATGAGCCATTGTTTTCAAGGTCATTTGAATGTGTCATGTCTACTGTTTCCCCATACTCTTCTGATTGTTCAATTTCGATTGCGCCTTGATGATATGGCGGTTGTGCCCGGCCGGAAAAAGCAATGACTTTCCCCGGATCATCATCGCTGTCCACCGTCGCGCCGGGAGCGCCGTTATTAACCTGCGATGAGCGATCTTTGGTTACTATAGCATTTTTGTCCGCTACAGGCATGTTTTGTGTATTTTGGACCAACAAGTCGACTGTTTCATCCTCGTTGGATGCATCCGTCTCGTCCATATTTTCAGCCCGGTACTCTTCCAGCATGGACTTCACGCAAGCCACTTTAATTTGTGTATCCCGTTCCAAGGCACCGCATAATAGTGCTTTTGTACATAGATTATTGATTTTTCGGGGCACGCCCTTGGTCACTTTTGCAATCAACGATTTAGCTTCTGGTGTGAAACACGAGACGCTATCGCGCCAACCGGCAAGCTCCATCCGATGGTCAATATAGTCTGCAACCTCTTCCAGGCTAAAGGCCTTCATTTGTGTCGCAGCGATCATCCGTTGGCGGACATGCTCCAAGCTGGGATCACTGAGCAGGTGGCGCAGCTCCGGTTGGCCGACAAGAAAAATTTGCAATAGCGGCAGGTTATTTCGACTCATATTAGTCAATATACTGAGCTCTTTAAGGCTATCAACATCTAACCCATGTGCTTCGTCAATAATGATGACGACCCGGCGGCCTTCTATCTGCTGATCTTCGAGATAATCTTCCAGCGCTAATTGCTGCGCTGCTGGCCCGCTTTGGGCTGCTTCAAGTCGAAAGGCGCCCAAGATATATTCGATAAGTGTCGAGGCCCGCAGTGACGCTCGCGCCTGCAGCATCACAGCATTTACTTCCGTTCCATCCATGTCTTGGAGAAATTGATGCACCAGCATTGTCTTACCAACACCTGTTGGGCCGGTGATCACAACAAAGCCCTCAGATTGCTCAACGCCATATTTTAAATACGCCATGGCACGATGATGCACAGCACTATCAAAATAAAATTGTGGGTCGCAGCTTAGCCGAAATGGCGGCTTTCCTAATCCGAAATATTCTTCGATCATAAGCCCCTCACAAGGTCGCAATAATGCTTAGGCTCGGCCTTCATGCGTCGCACTATCTTAAGCTTTGAGAGTTGCAAAAAGGCGGCCACATTCGCCCTAACATGGCCCAATACAGTCCTGCCGCACGAGATTAGGGCCAATTCCCGCGCGAACGACGTGACATATCGGTCATTTATTTAGTCGCCCAAATACTTTTCGGGCGAGAACCGGTCTTATTTCAGAATTGGTCCCGGCTATGGCAATGAGCCTAGAAACTATACCGAATCCCTGCGGTGAGGACGTGTTCATCGGTTTCAAAATTTTGACCGAGCGTGCCCGCCCCTGCGCCAAAGGCAATGGAATCTCGCACGGCATAGGTATATTCGGAAAACCCTGAAAGATTATGCTTAAGCGCATATTCTAATCCGAATTGATATTTCATACTCGTACTGTCCCCGTTCAATTCGCTTGGATCGAGGCAGAAATCTGCAAGGCGTTGCGGTCCAGCCGCGGCGTATAAGGGATCTGTCTGGAGGGCCTGACGACAAGCATTGAAATCATCAAGCACATTTCCTGTATTGTCGAGGTTTCTCGTGTACTGATTAAATTCAATACCACCATACCCTTTTACCTGCCGGTTAATACGTCGTTCAATATTTAGAACCGCCGAAGTTGAGTCAATTTTCTCAAATCCAAAATCATCGTCCGAAACGCTAACATTGAATGACACTTCGCTATGTCCAGATTTATAAAAGACACCAGCACTTGCTGCATTAGAAGTGGAAAGCCCCGATTGAATTTGGTTATAATTCCCAAACCCGCCGCTATAGCTCAGAGCTGTTTCAAGAAGATCGTTTGATGTTTGTTTTTGTGTCGACCGAATTTGATCGACAAATTGTAGTGTTTGCTGCTGCAGGACACGGGTCGAAGATTGGGTACCGGTCAGACCGGTTTGCAAGGATCGGTTGGCCTGGAGGACAAAAGTAAGCCGCGGAGACAACATGTAACGGCCCGAAGCATTGAGCCAGTCCCCGCCGAAGCGCTCGCCAAATCCGGCCCGAATATAGGTCCGTCGACCGGGGCGAAAAATAAACCCAGCATTCCAAAAAGGCCCGCTCAAACGTTCGCTATCAAGGGCACCTGACGTCGTCTCAATGCGTGCTTGATCTTCGGGTACCAGAACAACTGAATCACGAAATGTCGGATTGCCAAACAAATCTGTCTGCCGGTCACCCAGGGAATTAAACCAAGGGACTTGAATAATATCGAGAGCACCACCGACTAATAGCGGATCGCGGATTTCTCGTTGCGTCTCAGTTTCGATTTCATCTTCGCCATAGGTTACGGAGATTGAGAATTTGCGGGACAATGCATAATCAAAACGTCCCTCATAGGAGCGCTGATCATAGCTGACGGATGGTAAAATTTCGCTACCATCCTCGACCACATCTATTTCTTGAAAATTAAATAAAGCCTGCAAGCGATCAAACATGCCGCCGGTGCGGAACTCTACCAGGTTTTCAGTTGACTCTGAATCATTGAGATAATCTTCAATATCGTCAAGCGATTGGCCCGGATCAAACAGACCATTCACATCGACCAACCCTGGAAAGCCGAGCGGCAATCTATTGTTGCTTCGGCCAGAATCATCCAGCTCAACCGTAGATTCCCTTGTGCGTGCTTCAAATGATGCATCATTGGGAAATTTATGCAAAATATATGGGCTGACGCCAAAGCTATAAGCGTCGGCATTCTGGTTTTGTGAATTAGCTGAATTAACCGAATTCGAAGAGTTCACGCCCAGGGGCCGTTGGGTGGCCGATGCAGCAACATCGACATAGAGAAAATTGCTCAAGACCTCGAGCGTGCCCCCAGCTTGAATATTTTGATTTATCGAAAACTGATCATATCCGCGATCATCCGCTATATATGCGGTTGTGGATAATTGACCATTCACAATGCCTGTGAATTTGCTCCGACTAATGATTAAACCACCTTGAAGTTCGAAATTTGCCCAGCCATCCCCTTCGGCATTACGACTAATCGCTTGCCCGGGATTGTTGGAGTAATTCAAACTGCTAATGAGATCGAGGTTATAGCTCAGAAAATCTGACTGCAACTTGAATGTGGGGCCGCCGGGGATGCGTCCGCGCGCCTGCGCATAGGCTGTGGTACTGGTCGCTAGCGCGGCAAAGCACACCGAGCTGATCATCGCAAATTTGATGGACCTCGTTTTAAAACTACTCATTACGTTCCCCTGATCAATCAAGATTTCTGAAAGACTGGCCACCGCGACCGCCTTTGGCTCGATAATAATATTCTTCATATGACCCATAATGGGTTGCACTTTCGGGCACCATACAGCGATTCAGCACTAGAGAGACCCTATCTGTACTATCGAGGATCTCATCAAGAGCCGTGGCCACAGCAGGCTCCGGCGTGCCGTTGGCTTCGACAATGAAAACCACCTCATCAACATATTTTGCCAATACCACCGCTTCTGGCGTCGCCAGCACGGGAGGTGCATCGAAAATAATCAAATGGTCTGGATATTGGGCCGATAATTTGGTGACAAAATCTGACATTTCCTGGCGTTGATAATAATCAGCGGCAGACCCAAATTGCGTCCCCTCTGAAATTAAAGTGAGTGGAACCCCTTCGGCCACAATCGCAATGTCTGACAATTGAAGATCAGGGTTGACGATCCGGTCGGTCAATCCAAGATGGCCGGACAGACCAAAATGCGAAAATATCTTGGGCCGGGGCACGTCAGCGTCGATTAAGATAACGCCAATATTATCTTCTTGCGCAAATGACAAAGCCAAATTGATGGCATTGAAGGTTTTACCTTCAGCGGGACGGGTCGATGTCATCAAAATTAAATTGTGTTGCCGGTCGCCTGAAACTTGTTTTTTACGACGTTCGGCCTCTGACTTGAAAAATTTCAACCGTCGTAATAACCGACGCTTGACTGCTCGCAATTCAAGCGCCAAGCGTTGCGGTTTTTCCGAAGGAACGTAAAAGCCCTGCTTCGATAAAAATCTGTTATCAAGTACAAAAGTCGGTGCACTCATCAATTCATTTTTCGTATCAGTTCCCAACTCATCCTGATCGGCTTGATGTCGCCGGGCAAGGCGCAAATCTGACATGCTGTCGACGGCTTTTTCTACTACACTCACGACATTCCCCCAACTTCTTGCAACTGCCCTGACAGTGTTGACGGACTAAGCAGCGCGCCACCATCAGGTATATATATTTCATGAAAGTAAAATAGGATGGCCGCTATCGCGACAAATCCAGCGATCAGTCCCCAAAACCCAAGTCGCTCAACCGCTCTTTTGCGCTTATCACCAGGGGTGAGCGAAGGCGACACCGCGCCTAATACTGGCAGGCCCAAAGCATCTTCCAGATCGGCGCTTTGGGTATAGGTCCGATCAAGCTGGGTCATCAAAAAAGCCAAACCAAGAGCAATCCCTGGGGCGAGAACCAGGACTCCGAGGCTCATTAACCCGCGTTTCGGCGAGCTTGGCTCAGCGGCGATTTTCGGACTTTCTTGGACGATGTAACGGATACCGCCAGCGCCGGCGCCTTGTTCCGCGACTAGCTCGGCATTGGCGAGTGAATTGCGCAATCGTAAGCGACGCGTATCAAGCGCTTTGAGTTCCCGCTCCATTTCGGAAAGCTCCAAGACAACTTCAGGCGACAGCGCCTGGAGCGTCAACACCCGATCGATTTCTTTATCAATTGAGGCAATTTGCGCTGTCATCACGGTGATGTTGTCGCGTATTGTTATTACCTCCGTGCGCAGACGTTTATATTCTGGATTAGACGGTAGGGCTGCTTCATTGGTTTCGAGCTCTCTGATCCGAGATTTCAAGACCTGAATATCAGGATAATTTTCGTTAAACTGGCTCTGCAATTGCGCCAATTCTATTTTTGCGGCATCCAGTTGCGAACCAGAGGTTGTTCGCGGCGTGCCTGCCAAAGCCGTGCGTACACTGCCTATACGGGTCGTGGCCGACAACAAAGCCGCTTCTAATTGACGCCGCTCAGAACGTTTCTGCTCAAGCAAGAGAGGCGCGCGATCACTACTAACAATCTCTGCAGAATTTGCTTTTGTGAACTCATTGATCTGCGCCTTTTTGCTATTGATTGTTTCATCAAGCCGCCCGATTTGCGCCTTTACGCCCTTGGTTCTTGCGTCAAAATCTTCTAACGCGGACGCAACGTCCTTTTCTTGAAACAGATCCAACACAGATTGCACAACTTTTTGCGCCATCACAGGATCTTTGTCTGCATAGATAATCCGGAAATAACGATCCTGCGGACTTTCCAAGCCAATCGTCCGGCTCAGCGATTCAATCTTGCGTTGCAATTCAACTTCGTTGAAAATTTCAGCATTAAGGCCGGTATCGTAAATCACTTTTTCCAGATTATCGCGGGTCAGCAATGCCTGACTGGCAACACGAACCCGCTCTTCATAATCTGGCCGGACACCAACATCGGTGTCATAAGCAACATCAGTGTTCAGATAAATCTCACCTCGAGACTGGTAATAGTCCGGCAAAATGGTGATCAACACCCATCCCGCCAGAGCCATTATCCACGCCATTGTCATGATCAGCCAGCGGCGACGCCACAGGCCGATCACATAACGGGCAATAGATCTTGGTAGGTCAGAAACAAAAGACACTCGTGTTACTCGCTTTTAAAAACCTAATCCCTTGGACTAGAAGATGCTTTCAGGGATTAAGATGATATCACCTGGCAGCACCGGCACATTGGCCCGCACATCGGCTTTGCGCATCAGATTGTCGAGTTTGATACGAAACGTTTGTTGTTTCGCCCCGCGACCCCGGATTAACTTTGCCCGATTACCGGCGGCAAATTCGGTTAGGCCGCCAACGGCGACCATCACATCAAGCACGGTCATGCCAGCTTGATAGGGCAGCGCGGCTGGTTGTTGCGCTTCGCCCAGAACCCGTATCTGCTGAGAAAAGATAGATGAGAACTGCGTGACCATCACAGTCACTTCTGGACTTTTAACATAGGAGCTCAGCGCCCCTTCAATATCTTGCGCGAGTTGGCTCGGGGTTTTACCCGCCGCAACCATATCCTCAATCAAGGGAGATGACAGCCGGCCATCAGGGCGAACTGTAATATCCTGGGACAATTCTGGCGCCCGCCAGACAAATATCTGCAACTTATCCAGCGGTCCGATCAAGTAATCGGGACTGACCTCGATTGCCTCTGCGGTTGTCATTGGAACCTGAGACTCAAGCTGCGGCCGTTTGGCCTTTGCACTTTTACCGGAGAACAGGGGCTTGCTTGCGGATAAACCTTCGCAGCCGGTCAACACCAGTGCGGATAGCAGGACTGCCAAAATCGGCAGTTT
>JAZGEB010000140.1:0-2643 GCA_036478515.1 Parvularculaceae bacterium
CAAAAGCCAGATGCAACGCCGCCGCATGGGCATTTAGCAAACCACAATCGGGCTCGGCATCCGCCGCCTCGAACAACAGACGCAATTCAGGACCATAACCAAGCAATTGATCGGCATAGAAAAAATAGGCCTCGCGCGCGATATCAGCGCCGCCGGTCAGGACTAATTTGTCGTCTCTGTCATCTATCATAGCAACTATCTTAAACGCCTTACTGGCAAAACAGAACTTAAATACGCCCGCCCAAACATCACGAAATCGCTATATTGCGCCCAATGCGACACTGTAACCCACATAAAAAGCCCCCCATGAGATTGGGGGGCTAGAGTGTTTAAACGTTTCAATCGCAAAGCTTAGTCGCGCATGAAGCCCATAATGTTCAGGATGTTCATGAACAAGACCACGAAGGAGCCATAAAGCGAGAAGGCACCATAGATCGATGCCCGGCTGTTATCAGCTTGTTCATGATAAAGGTTCTTGATCATCTGGGTTTCATAAGCAGTCAGAGCTGAAAAGATCAGCACTGAAACGACCGAAATACCAAAGCCCAGTAAGCCGCTTTTAAAAATCAAGAAATTCAAAACCACCGCGATAACAATCCCGATGACCGCCATGAATAAAAACTTACGCATCGGGGCCAAGTCTTTCTTGGTGGTATACCCATAGAGGCTAAGCGCTCCGAAGACTGTCGCTGTGGTGAAGAACGCTTTGTAGACGAGATCAGCCATACCGGCACCGACATAAGATGCCACCATCGGTCCAACCATCCACCCCCAAAGAGCGACATAAAGCCAATAGACGCCGTGGGCGACCGGGGTTGAACTTTGAAAAATGAATTTTGGTCCAACCCATCCGACCGCCAAAATGCCGATGAAAGGGACAAATCTCAGCGCCTGCAATTGCGCCGAAAGCGCCGGGTTGCTGATCATGAAATAGGCAAGGGCTGCCGTCGCCAACAGGCCGAGCCCCATATAATTATAGACCCCGAGCATATATTTGCGCAGGCCTTCATCATAAACGGTTGCGCCAGCCCCGGTTCTTGTTTGCGCGCTCGTGCGATATTGATCGTTCATAACATCCTCATTAATGTTGCCAAAAACTGACAAAGTTTTCGTGACTGAAACTCTCGATCCAGCCAACTCTTCCAATCATATGGGTATTCTATCAGGCTTTGCAAAGGGCTGAAAGGGCCAACAACCCTATGGTTTCCAAGGTGTAACCGTGGCTGCTAGCAACAAGGCGCGCTGTCGCCTTCCTCGCCAAACGGTAGCGCCGTGCCGCAGCCCTCGAAAATGCCAAAATGTTTGTCCATCGAGCCTATAAACTCAAAATTTGGGGCGAAACGGCTTTCCGCCAGCATCGCGTAAGTATTACCGCAAACCGGGAAGATTTTGTCTTGCTCAATCACATGATGCGCATCGAGAATGAAAGCATCAGCTGAATGCTCAACCCCGCCGCGATAAATCACTGCTTGGCCATAATCTTCACAAGCTGGCTCCAACCCCTCAATGTTAAACAAGCGATACGTCGCCGCGTAGAATTTTGCCTGCCCCAATTTTTCCAGCAACTTCTCATCTTCAACCAAAAGCGGCCGGTCAGTGACCAGACGCGGATCGGCAAAGCCGGCTTGTTTCGAGATATTGAGAAAGTCATTCCAATATAGTGCGCCGCCAAGACATTCGCCATACAGCACTGGATCATTGACAATCTCTTGGGTCAGACGCCGGTCGGCATAAACATCGGAAAAGAAAAATTCACCACCGGGTTTGAGCAAGCGCTTGACCCCGCGCAACACCGCTGGTTTGTCTGTCGACAGATTAATCACACAATTAGAAACCACGACGTCAAAGCTGCCCGGCTCCAAGTCCAGCTCGTCGAGTTTTTCGATATAGCCTTTCAAAAAGCTGGTATTGGTAAAGCCGAATTTTTCAGCATGCCAGTCTTGATGGCGACGAGCGACATCAAGCTGCTCGTCGGTCATATCAACACCAACGACCTCGCCTTTGGGGCCGACCATCTGGGCCAAGGCATAAGCATCGCGGCCCGACCCAGAACCAAGATCAAGCACCCGCGCGCCATCTAAAGCCAAGGGCGCTATCAACCCGCAGCCATAATATTTCATCATCACTTCATCATGAATGCGCGACAAAATCGCTTTGTGAAACGCCGGCATGTCATCGGTGGTGCAACACGCATCGGTGCGCAGATCATCTGTGGATTGGAGGGTTTTGCCGTAATAATCGCGGACGATTTCCTGGGTCATGAAGCAGCCTTTTTGACGGGATAAAGCCACGTCTTAGACGGTTTGTGCGCCGGTTTCTGCCCACAATCTCGTGATCTGGGAAAATTTATCGCACGCCCCTTGTACTCAGTTTGAGCATACCCATATATAGAGGAGGCGGGGATGGGAATAATGCTGGCCAAAATAGCCTTTTGCCTGTAATTGCCCCCCATAATTGCCCTATCTATCGCACTGCAACATGAGGCCCTTTTCATGCTCCTTAAAATGCTCAAATCAAAAATCCACCGAGCCACCATCACCATGACCGACCTTCACTATGAAGGCTCGATCGCGATTGATCAGGACATTCTCGACGCGGCCAATATCCTGCCCCATGAGCATGTCGATATTTGGAATGTGACGA
>JAZGEB010000141.1:0-5496 GCA_036478515.1 Parvularculaceae bacterium
CATGCCCAAAATACCAAGATAGGCGGAGAGCGGTGCTACTGCCGGGTCGACTTTAGTGAAAGCCTTGGCTGACCCCGTGTAATATTCGCGCCAGCCGCCATTGAACCCGACAACATAATCGCCGACCTCAAACAGGTCAGATTTCGTTGCCACAACCTGGCCAACACAGCCGCCATCGAGCGCTTCGCCTTTTTGGAACGGCGGAATATAGGACTTCACCTGCGGGTTCATCCGCCCGCGCATGTAAGGGTCAACCGACATCCACACCACCCGGATCGTCACCTCGCCTTGCTCTGCCGCGCGCAAGGGCACTTGGGCAATCGTGTAAAGGTCGTCAGTCGGCACGCCCTTGGGGTAGTCAACAAGGTGAATTTCTTTGATCGTTGCGGGGATGGTCATGCGCTGGCTCCTTGAAACATCTCAGGCTTTTTCATACCGCTCTTGACGCCAGACGCAATGGGACAGTGCAGTTCGGCTATTTTACGGGAGACTTTATATCGACCAACGGGTCTTGCTGCTCAGCTGGGTGAAGCACGGTGGTATAGAAAAAGACCGCTGCTTGGTTGCAAATTTTTTGCAACTCTTCAGCGCTCAAGGCCAAATGAGTTTGGGCCCCTTCTAACAAGAAAAACTGGCTCGGAATATTCAACGCCCGCAGCGCCGGAATAACCGCACACGCCCCGGACAATTTGCTGCTGACCCAAAAGCTAATGGACGCATCACTCCGGCACGGCACAATGGCATCATATTCTTCGTGCACCGCATAGATTGGCGCAGAGTTTTGGTCGATCCATGACAGATCGAGCACCGCGCCAGAAATCATCAACACACCGCTGACCGCGGATGAATAGGACGTATCGCCGCGACTGTCCCCGGCAATACCGCCATGGGCTGCAAGGTATTTCTCCACGGCTTCCGGCACCTCGTCCCCTTGATCAAAGGTCCCCGCCACCGCTGCCATGATCGCCCCGGAGGACATCCCGCCGACAAAAATATTGACGCCATCGGTGCCATATCGATTAGCCCCATCTGCATCTTCGCGAAAAAAACGAATAGCAGCGCGCATATCATGCACCGCTTGGTGAATCCCGATCTGAACTTCTACGAAGCTGGTTGGCGCGATTTCAAACAAGCGGTAATCAATCGACGCGACCACATATCCGCGCTTGGCAAAATCTTCCGCAATCAAAATCAGATCGTCATATTCATCCCGAGCGCCAAATCTGAACCCGCCGGGAAACGCTAAAATCATCACCGGGCGGCGGGTCGATGTGTCGCCCACTGGCGTATGAATATCCATGGCGAGTTGCTGATCGGCGCTAAACTTGCGCTTGCCGGTGCCAAACACCACAGCTCTTTCGACCGAGACTTGAGCAAAAACAATGTCGCGATATCTTTTGCCTGCCGGGGGTTGATCAGCTTGCGGCTCAGTTGTGCCAGCCCCTTGGTCGTTCAAGACAGTTTGTCCGGATGCGGTGGAAGTGAGGTCACTCATATCCGACACGGCCATATCTTGACCGCCCCCCCCGCCAGAACAAGCGCTTAGCACGAGGGCTGACAAAGCGATAAATTTAGAGCGGGATTTTTTCAGTCTAAAACCGGGCATGGCGGCGTTGCTCACTAGATAGAGCACGCCAATTTTTCCGGCTAAACATCGGACCTTAATTGGCGGCTACATTCAACTCGCCCAATTAAAGTCCCTTACAAGGGTTAGTCCTCGCCAGTCAGCCTTCACCATCTGGACTTTATTTCATTAACCCTCATTTAGTAGAATGCCATAATCATTTTAAAGATCGGTGAACCAAATAAATACATTCGTCGGTAAATATTGATTGCCCAATTCAAAGATTACTCTTCCAAAACCTCTTTGCGATTCTCGGCAAAATCTGCAAACGGGATATCTTGTGACGTATCTGCATCCATAATCGGTGCGGTGAGTAATTTATATTTGTTAATTTCAGCATTACTCATCCAATGAATGGCGTCTGCCGGGGCTTCATAAATCGTAAACCAGTAAAATTCTACCGGCACATTCATCGCCACAATATAGTCTTTATTAAGATCATGTTCTTTTGAGTCTCGGGGGAAATCCGCAGCCTCTTTAGACCCGTCATCCCAGCTGTGAACCCCAATTTTCGCCCCATCTTCCATGGTCCGCTCCACCCCTGAGACAAACAGATCAACCGCCCCGGATGCGATGACGGATTGCGCGGTCAGGTGCGTATTCAACTCTTTACTTCGGATCCAGCGACCCATTTTAAACGTCACTTCATCATCGATTGAGCCCGGCATAGCGGTGAACACTAATGTGTCTACTTGTGGGTTGGTCGATATGATCTCCTGCATTTGGCCAAATGTTTTAGAGTTGAGCAAGTCCATAACATAGAGTTTGTCGCCCTCAACTTTAAGGTCAGTCACTTTGGCCCTGTTGAGTGCGAGAATGGCGGCTGTCTCACAGCTCGCCAATAAGAGCGCGGCGCTAACCAAGAACGAAACCAAATATCTGTTTTTCATCGGTTAGTCCTTTTTCTCGATGATCGGCATTTTGACTTGCAGATGAATTTCCTTGAGTTGCTCCGGGTCAGCCAAAACCGGCGCGCCAAGGAGCAAATCTTCGCCCTGCTGGTTGAGCGGGAACATCGTCACTTCGCGGATATTATCTTGCCCCGCAAGCAACATGACGATCCGGTCAACACCAAACGCAGCGCCGCCATGAGGCGGGGCGCCGAATTTGAAAGCATTCAGCATACCGCCAAATTTTGCCTCAACCTCTTCCGGGCCATAACCAGCAATCTCGAAGGCTTTATACATAATATCCGGTTGGTGGTTCCGGATCGCGCCAGAACCAAGCTCATAACCGTTACAGACAAGGTCATATTGATTGGCTTTGATGCTGAGTTTTTCGTCATCGGTGGTGGCGGCTTCAAGTGCCGCCATACCGCCGCGTGGCATCGAGAACGGGTTGTGGCCAAACTCAACCTTCTTGTTTTCTTCGTCCCATTCATACATCGGGAAATCGACAATCCAGCACAAGTCGAAGCGGTCCTTGTCGAGCAGGTCCAATTGCTCGGCAACTTCTATGCGCGCCTTGCCCGCCACGGCGGTAAACTCGGCTGGCTTGCCGGCCACGAAAAACGCCGCGTCGCCAGCTTTCAAGCCAAGCTGTTCCCGGATCGCATGGGTGCGTTCAGGGCCGATATTTTTTGCCAGCGGGCCTTTGCCATCACCGTCATCAAACATGATATAGCCCATGCCCGGCAGACCTTGTTTTTGCGCCCAGCTATTCATCCGGTCACAAAACGCGCGGCTGCCGCCGGTTGGGGCGGGGATCGCGCGAATTTCATTTTCAGGATCAGCAGCAATTGACGCAAAGATTTTAAAGCCCGAGCCTTTAAAATGCTCAGTCACGGTTTGCATTTCTATGTCGGTGCGAAGGTCTGGTTTGTCGGTGCCGTATTTTAAGAGCGCTTCGGCGTAGGGAATTTCCCGGAACGGCACCTGACTGACCTTCTTGCCATCAGCGTAGGTTTCAAAAGTTTTTTGTAACACCGGGCCGCAAACATCAAACACATCTTGCTGCTCGACAAAGCTCATTTCTAGGTCGAGCTGGTAGAAATCCCCAGCCGAGCGGTCGGCTCTGGCATCTTCATCGCGAAAACAAGGCGCGATCTGAAAATAGCGGTCAAAGCCCGAGACCATGATCAGCTGCTTAAAAATTTGCGGTGCTTGCGGCAGCGCATAGAATTTGCCCGGATGGAGCCGCGAGGGCACCAGAAAATCGCGCGCGCCTTCTGGCGATGATGCTGTGAGGATCGGGGTTTGATATTCAGTAAAACCAACATCTTCCATCAGGTTTCTAATCTCGCGCACGACCTTCGAGCGCAGCACGATATTCTTGTGCAGGGTCTCCCGGCGCAAATCGAGATAGCGGTGCTTCATGCGAATGTCTTCGGGGTAATCCGGCTCGGCAAAAACCGGCAATGGCAGCTCTTCGGCCTCCCCCAGCACTGTCAGCTTGCGGACATAAATCTCAATCTCGCCGGTCGCCAAATCCTTATTCACCAGGCTCGCATCGCGCGCCTTAACCTCGCCCTCGATCTGGATGCACCACTCAGAGCGGACCTGCTCCATGTCTTTAAAAGCCGCGCTGTCGCTGTCTGCCAACACTTGGGTAACGCCATAATGGTCGCGCAGGTCGATGAACAAGACGCCGCCATGATCGCGGACTCTGTGGACCCATCCGGCCAGTTTGATGGTCTCGCCGACATGGGATTGGCGCGTGTCATTGCATGTGTGAGTGCGGTAGGCGTTCATGGCGCGAAGTCTTTCATGGTTATAAAGAGACAAGCGGCTTAGCGGGGCTGTGGGGGCTTGTCCAGACTGCTCTGTCGTCCTTAGACTTCCCTCAACAAAGCTTGGGCGTAAACGGCCCATAGCGCTTTATCGGCCACCGTCAGCATCGGTTTTTTGCCGTGGGGTATCGGTCTGTAGCTTTCGCCATCTTCAAGAAACGCCGTATGCCCGCCCGCCTCGGCGACCATCAGCGTGCCAGGGGCGTGATCCCATGGGAAAATCATCCCGCTCAAGGTCAGGTCAATTTTGCCGGTCAGCATGTCGAGATAGGCATAGGCCGAACAGCGTCCGCGCCGTTTTGACCCTGTTTTGGCAATGCTTGCGGTCAATCGATCACGCCAATGATCGGTCATATATTTGGGCGAATAGTCGGCGTCAGCGTGTTCGAAGCGAACCTCCTTTCGTGTCACCAATCTTTGCCCTTGCCAAAAAGCGCCGCTGCCTTTTTCGGCGGTAGCGCAATGTCCGGTGAGCGGGGGATAAATCCATGACATCACAGTTTCCCCTTCGACGACCAGCGCCACCATGGTGCCAAATTGCTCATTGCCTTGGGTAAAGTTCCAAGTGCCATCAACCGGATCAACGATCCAGAACACGCCGTCCGGCCCGAGCTGTTGTAACAAAGCAGGATTTTCCGCAACCCCCTCTTCGCCGATCACCGTCGAGCCGGGCCACAGCCCGGTGAGGATCGGGATCAACGCCGCTTCTGCTTCGCGGTCCGCAATAGTGACAAGATCCGTGGGCGATGATTTGCTTGAAATTTCGCCCGCCGCCAAATTGCGAAAACGCGGCAGGATCAGCTCAGCGGCGACTTGTTGCAACGCATCGGTTACTTTTTGCGGGTCAAGATTAATCACGAGACCACATTCTTCATATTTATTTCTGGGTGCCCTTTGGCAAATTGCCCCGCGGTTTTGTCGGACATGCGTATCGCCAGATGAACGCCATCCTCCTCATAGCTTGTCGCCTCAACTTCCCCATGTGCGTGGAGCCAAGCGAGGGCTTTGCCATTCGTCGACGCCACCAAGAGCTGGTAACTACGATAGTTAATTGTCAGTGCACGGTCGATTTCAGCGTAAAGTTGTTCGGTTCCCGCCCCGGTTACAGCCGAAACGGGCACTGGCCATGGGTCATGCAAATTAC
>JAZGEB010000142.1:0-2807 GCA_036478515.1 Parvularculaceae bacterium
ACCGTGCCCGCCGAAAGCACCATCTCGGGAACCGATTTTGTAATCGCTTTCATCGCGTCCTTGGCCGCCTCGGTGCGCAAGGTCACCTCAATAATATTGACCCCGCCTGCGAGCAAAGCTTCAGCCAAAGGTACCGCATCGTCGGCTCGGTCAAGCGCGACAACCGGTATTACCGGACCCAAGGTCATATATTTATCAAGGACAGCAACAGACATTATTCATCTCCATATAGGGCACAGGCCCCTTTATTTGGGGCACTGACGGTTTTGCGAAACGCGTCAAATAATTCCCGGCCCATGCCGGTTTGATTGGCAGACAGATCAACTTGCGCCAAAGGCCGCTGGGCCAATTCCGCATCACTCACCTCCAGCGATAACTCACCCTTAGTCGCATCAAGATGGATGATATCGCCATCCATGACCCGCGCCAACGGCCCTTGCAGCTCGGCCCCCGGCGACAGGTGGATTGCTGCAGGGATCTTGCCCGACGCGCCGGACATCCGGCCATCTGTAACCAGCGCCACTTTATGCCCCTTATCTTGCAGGCTCGACAAGAAAGTCGTCATTTTATGTAGTTCCGGCATGCCGTTGGATTGCGGCCCTTGAAAGCGGACCACCGCAACAACATCCCCCGCAAGCCGCCCCTCTTGGAAAGCGACTGCCATCTGGTCTTGATTTTCAAAGACCATTGCTGGTGCTCGTACTTCATGATGTTCAGGCTTCACCGCCGAAATTTTTATCACGCCTTGGCCAAGGTTACCGCCTAATAATTTCAGGCCGCCATCTTCCGCAAACGGATTATTTACCCCGCGCAAGACATCCTCGTTGCCAGATTTTGTCGGCGCATCACGCCACACTAGCTCGCCATCTTGCAACACCGGATCTTGCGCATAAGCGGCAAGACCATTGCCCCAGACGGTGTTGACATCGCCATGAACCAACCCGGCCCTGAGCAATTCTTGAATGACAAAAGACATGCCGCCGGCAGCGTGAAAATAATTCACATCCGCTGGACCATTGGGATAAATTTTGGTCAAGGACGGCGTCACTTGCGAGATATCAGACATGTCAGCCCAAGTCAGTCGCAAGCCAACCGCTCGTGCCATAGCGATGAGATGCAATGTGTGATTTGTCGAGCCGCCGGTGGCCATCAGCCCGACCACCGCATTAACGATCGAGCGCGCATCAATGACATCGACCATGGGGCTATACTCCGTACCCGCCAGCGCCGTTGCTTTGGCAATTCTAGTCACCGCCGCTTGCGTCAAAGCTTCTCGCAATGGTGTGTTCGGCGGCACGAAAGCCGTTGCCGGGACATGCAAGCCCATCAATTCCATCATCATCTGATTGGAATTAGCGGTGCCATAAAATGTACAGGTGCCAGCAGAATGATAAGAGGCACTTTCGGCCTCAAGCAATTCATCGCGGTCAACTTTGCCCTCGGCATAAAGTTGACGGATGCGGGCCTTTTCCGGATTTGGCAAACCAGAGGGCATCGGCCCGGCGGGGACAAACATCACTGGCAAATGGCCAAATGCCGCCGCGCCCATAAACAGACCCGGCACGATTTTGTCGCACACCCCGAGCAGCAAAGCTGCATCAAAACTGTCATGACTGAGACCCACAGCCGTGGCCATGGCAATGACATCGCGGCTAAACAAGGAAAGCTCCATGCCCGGTTGGCCTTGGGTCACGCCGTCACACATTGCTGGCACACCGCCCGCGACTTGCGCTGTAGCGGCAGCTTTGCGCGCTGCTTGGCGGATAATTTCCGGGTATTTTTCAAATGGTTGGTGGGCGGACAACATATCATTATAGGCGGTGATAATACCGATATTCGGCCACCCCCCGGTTTTCAGTTGCGGCTTGTCTTGTCCCGAAGCAGCAATGACATGAGCAATATTAGAGCAAGACAACGCGCCTCTGGCCGGGCCTTGCTTTTTGGCGGCCCGCATCCGGGTGACATACTCATCGCGCAAATCTTTCGAGCGCAAATTGATACGTTCGGTCACCGCTTCGATTGTCTGATTGAGTTTCGCCATCTTCATTCACTCCAAAATATATCAACCGGTGGCATCTCATCCGCGAACAACGCCGCCACTGGAAACTCTTGCGCCGATGCCCCGGCCAATGCTTGATCGAGAATTTTTCGTTTGTCCGAACCGGTCAATGCCAGCACCAGCCGCTTGGCTTTTGAAATTTCCGCCATTGTCAGGGTCAGTCTTGGATGCGGTGCATGGGCCGGCATCTCGGCCGGAACCAACGCCATTACTTTTCGCGAAGTGCTCAACGACAAGGCCGCGTCAAGCTCGCTCGCGCCGGGGAAAATCGACGCCGTGTGGCCATCCGCGCCCATGCCCAACAAGATTGTGTCGAAGCTGCGCGCCAGAGAGGTGATTTTTTCGTCGGCTATGTCCGCCGCCAGTTCTGCGCTTTCTTGCTTGGAATAGAGCCCGATAAGGTGCAAGTCTTCGGCATGTCCGCGCTGCAAACTATCGCCGATCGCCGTTTCATTGCTGGCATCATGACCCGGCGGCACGAAGCGTTCATCGGCGAGCACAGCTGTGACCGCGCTCCAAGGTAGCGACAAGTTAGCTAACTCATCATAAATCGGCAGTGGTGTGGAGCCTCCAGAAACACCCAGCAAGCACTGGCCAGTAGCGGCAACATCCGCTGCTATAGTGGCCGCCAGGTGATATGTCAGGGCACTGACAAAAGCCTCTTTTGAGCGACAAATATGTAAACTTGGCTGTGTCATAATCAAAGCCTCCTGGCAAAAATACTTAGCGCGACGTTTGTAAGTCCCAA
>JAZGEB010000143.1:0-3432 GCA_036478515.1 Parvularculaceae bacterium
AATCACCACTTTCATCATTGCGACCCATCCCGAGCAAATAGCGAACACCGTCTTCTCCAAGTAGGTCGAGCTTATCCATCGCTCGCAAGGTGATGAGCCTTTGCTCACGGCACTCATCGCCAGCTAGTCCAGCAACTTCTAGCAACCCAGCCATCGCCTGCCGGTCTGAGACCCGGATAATAAAATCCTCGCGGGCCACGCCAGACGCTTCAATCGCGGCACAGAACATCGCGCAAATCTCGGCATCAGCATGGGGCGCAGGCGCTCCAACCACATCAGCATCGCATTGCGTAAATTGACGATAACGCCCCGGCCCTGGCTTTTCATTGCGCCAAACTGTGCCCACCGCGTAACGCCGGAACGGCTTTGGCAAGCCATCATACTTCTCGGCCACAAACCGGGCGAGCGGCGCGGTCAGATCATAGCGCAAGCTCATCCATTGCTGATCATCATCCTGAAGTGAAAATACCCCCTGCCCCGGCCGGTCAATATCCGGCAAAAATTTACCCAGCGCATCGGTGAATTCAAAAGCCGGGGTTTCCAGCGGCTCAAACCCGAAACTGTGATAGACATTTTGAATGCGCGACAGCATCGCCCGCTCTGCCAGTAAATCCGCCCCAAGCCGGTCTTGAAACCCACGGGGTTTGCGTGGCTTGGGCCGGAATGTTTTTTTCGATTTTGCCATAATGCTGATCGCCTCTACTGGTCCATTGGGTCTAGGACAAGCCGCTGATTTGAGCAATGGTCAGGCTTGTCTCAGGCGACTTTGGTTGGATCAGATGCGAGAGATTTTGCGGTCCATTTCTCGAGGCTCTGCGCAATCATTTGCTTGCGCACCGGCTTGGTCAAATAATCATCCATGCCAGCATCTATAAAGCGATCTTTGTCGCCCTGCATCGCATGGGCTGTGAGGGCAATAATCGGTGTGCGCGGCTTCGATTTGGCCGTCTCAAACGACCTGATGGCTTTAGTCGCTTCAATACCATCCATCTCCGGCATCGAAATATCCATCAAGATCGCATCAAAATCGCCCTCGCGAACTGCATCAAATGCAACTTTGCCATTTTCCGCGAAGACTATGTCATACCTTGCGGCATCGATCATATTTTCAATTACCATGCGGTTCACAAGATTATCCTCAGCGATCAGAATTCTTGATGCTGCGGGCGATGATGTCAGTTCATCAACTCGTTCAGATTTCGGTATCACCGAGCGCAACACGTCAATTTGAGCCCCGGTCAATGCTTTGCAAAGAGCCTCTATCAACAAAGAGGAGCGCACTGGTTTTGACAGCACATCCGTGACCTCAAGATCTCTCACCGATTTCGATATCGTATCATTGTCAATCGACGACAAGATGATCAGTTTAGTTTGGGCGATGGCAGGATCATTGCGGATATGATGGGCCAACTCCAACCCGTCCATCGTCGGCATGTGAAAATCAAGGATGGCGAGGGGAAAGGGCTTTGCCGCTGCTGCAGCCTCGCGCAATTTAGCTAAAGCCTGTGCGCCGCTCTCCACGACATGTGCGCAAGCGCCCCAAGAAGTCAGTTGTTCATCCAGAATTTGCCGGTTTACAGGTAAGTCATCGACCACCAATATTGGCACATCATTGAGACTGACTGCACGTTCTGGGACGACCATTTCGGCCTCGACAATGGGTAAATCCAGCTCGATAGTAAATGTTGAGCCAGTGCCAAAATCAGATTGGAGCTCAATCGTTCCATCCATAGCGTCGACCAGGCTCTTGGTAATCGCCAGCCCCAGACCCGTGCCGCCAAAGCGCCTTGTGGTCGACCCTTCAGCTTGGGAAAATTTATCAAACACCGCTTCTATTTTATCGGCTGGTATACCAATACCAGTGTCCTCAACATAGATTTTCAAGGTGGCTAAATCACCCTGAATTGCGGCACTGACATTAATCAAGACATACCCTTCATGTGTAAATTTAATCGCGTTGCCAACAAGATTAGTGAGGATTTGGCGAATACGCCCCGCATCACCTTCTAAGGTTTTGGGCAAACTTGATGGGCACCGGACAACCAACTCAATGTTTTTCTCATGGGCTTTTGAACTCAACATCAGGGCAACATCTTCCACCGCCTCAGAAATACTGAAGGGGGTTGGATCAAGTTGCAATTTACCAGCTTCTATCTTGGAAAAATCAAGAATATCATTGATAATTGTCACCAATGTGCTGCCCGAATTATAAATTGTTTCGACAAAGACTTGCTGTTTTTCATCGAGGTCCGTCGCCGTTAATAATTCCGCCATGCCCAGCACCCCATTCATCGGTGTGCGAATTTCATGACTCATATTGGCCAGGAATTCTGACTTAGCACGATTTGCAGCCTCGGCCACTTCTGATTGCTGGCGTAATTCTCGTGATAGGCGCTCGAGTTCTTCTTCGCGTTGTTTGACTTGGGTAATATCAGTATAGATCGCAACAAAGCCGCCACTCTTAACCGAGCGATAAGTTTCAGAGACGATCGCGCCGTCAACTTGGTATCTGATAGACTGGAATTCACCCGTCTTAGTAATCTGCTTTTTCAGCACATCCATGAATTTATCGCTACAATCAAAGTCGCGATAGACGCCATATTTAATCCCTATGGCTAAAGGTACTCGAATGTCGACGCCAGGAGCCCAAAGAGCAACCGGTAAACCAGACATTTCAACAGCCGCATCATTGCGCACAATGATTTTAAATTCATCATCAAAAACCGACAGACCACCAGCCATTGACTCAACAAATTCATGCAATTGCGCGATCGTGATGGAATCTGATTTTGACGTTTTTGAGCGCAAACGCACTTTCAAATATGACATGAATTTAGACAGCACCCGGCACCTCAATAATCCCCTGCCCCCGGCCAATAGCCTAGACAAACATGATTAACACGCTCTTAAACTACCCCCTGCAAGCGCTTGCTATCATCTGCCCCCCCGCCTATATTTGCCGCTCGCGGCACCAGCCGTGAAATAACAAGCTTTCGGGGCGGGGTGAAAGTCCCCACCGGCGGTAAGTTGCGAAGCTTCATTTTGATGAGGCCACGCAGTAAGCCCGCGAGCGGCGGCTCTTTTTTAAAGAGCTAAAGCAGATCTGGTGTAACTCCAGAGCCGACGGTTATAGTCCGGATGATAGAAAGCGCATGGACGACCTACCCTGAGACTATTTTGTCTCGTGGTATGCTTTGGCGTTTGGCAACAGCAGTAATGCTGCTCCCGTGCCATTGCTTCGGGTCGCGATGTCGAGCCCCGCTTGCTTTTAGCAGCGGGATTTTTTTGTGGCCGATGATCGCCAGACCAAGATGAAACGACATCAACGAGGCCCCATATGAGCCTCCAATCCACTATCGATGTGCCCCGTGACAATCCCCTCACGGGGGCAATTTTCATGGTTTTTGCCGGCATCGCTTTTGCTTGCGTCAA
>JAZGEB010000144.1:0-4458 GCA_036478515.1 Parvularculaceae bacterium
CAAATAGATGTGTGCCGGCCAATAGCTATAATATCACCGCCGTCAATGGCCAGACCATGGTCCTGCGCCCGCAGGATGGAACCGGCAACCGGGATACTCGAAACGTTCGGCACAGAAATAGTAATAATAAAGGCCCGCATCTGGCGATGCAAACCGGTGAGATATGTATTGCCTCAACCGCCCCTTAAAGCGCTTGACCAAGGAGATTACCATGCGGATGAAAATTATCTGTGTTGCCGCTTTTTTGCAGGTTGGATGCGGCGCCGACACGTCGCAATCAACACAAAGTGAACCAGCAGCTGAAGGAACAATGATGGAGGCGTCCCCATCGGCTGTTGAAGCCGCCCCATCTGCAATCCCAGAGCCTGAAGTCGTTACAACCATTGATGCAACACTGCCCTTTGATATGCCGTTGATGCCCGGGGCTCGCCTGCTCAGCAGTAATGATTTTGTGACAACCCGGCGGCGCAAAGAAGCCATTGCTGCTTTCGTGGTGAAGGCCAACCCGTTGGAAGTCGCAGCCTTTTATAACCAAGCGTTGATTGACCATGGCTTCACGCCAAAGTTGGCAAGCTATAATGATGAAAAATTAGCCCAAGTCTCAGGCACAAGAGAGAATGGCGAAACATTCAGCATCACCACATCGCGTAGCGGCTCGAAAGCGGGGCCAGGTGAAACTCAATCAGGTGTCGTCGCAACCATTCCGGTAGAATAAAGGGATTTAAAAAATTCCAAAAAATTTGCGACGTTTGCGACCCTTGCCATTGGCTTCTTGATCTACGAGCCATTTTTTGTAATCGCCTTCGCGGCGGGTGATGCGTTTTTCAGTTGCTGCCAGATCGCGGAATAATTGCTCATCAACAATAGAAAAATCGGGCGTGGTCAGTTCTGGCTCCGCGCCTTTTTTGGTTTTGCGTTTGCGGGTTTTGCCATCATAGCTGGTCAAGCGACCGCGCAAGGCAGCCATCGCAACTTTTGCTGGGTCTTCAACGCCTTTGGGCAGGGGCCGGCTCGTGACCTCATGCGCATAAGTAATAATGTCTTTGCGGCGGTGCTCGCCATCAAGCTCCGGGCGCGGAATATTATCAATGCCTTTGCCGGTCAAGTGACGGCTGGTCTTGCCTTCGAATTTGCCCCAAATTTGGCCCAACCGGTCATTTCGGTGTTCTGGTTGTTTGGTCATCTTTAAAGCTCCGCTTTGTCTTTGTACCATTCGATGCCGTTATTACGGGTGATGGTGCAAACGCTGATCGGTCCACCAACGGTTTCGATCGAGTTCATGACTTTTTGCTGAAATGAGTTGAGCTTGATCAGCGATGAAGCGGTTTCGCCCAGTTCTTGTTTTGGCAAAACCCCAATGGCGCGATAGATCGGCATGGTGTGAACCGCATATTGATAGCGGTCGAGGGAGGTGAAAAATTCGCGCAAGGAATGCGCCAGATTATTCTCACTATAATCCTGATACAGCTGATTGCGTTGGGCATCATTCATGCCCGGGGCACGGCCGATTAAATCCGTCACCAGCGTGTTGGATAATTTCAAGGTCTCGCCAAACATGAAATATTTCAGGTGTTGATCCATGCCGGTGAGGAAGGTTCTGATCATCCGGTCTTGGGCAAAAGGTTGCACCACCGGGCCTGAATCAGAATGCATATCGGCGCTGCGGTCCTGTTTGTGCTTCAGCAGTCCAAGGATCACGCTTGAGGTCAGGTAGGAGCGCATTGACGGGAATTTATCAAGACGGCCAAAGCCGGCAAAAACCAGCCCGGTGTAATTTTCAAAAAACGCGTCTTTGATCACGCCCATGACGGCGATATCGCGCAGCTTTTGTTTGGTCTCTTCGCTGACCGCGAGGCTGCCATGGTCTTGTTTTAACGACGCGATCAAACTGGTGATCAATTCCTCGATCGCATCACCAAAGCGGCGACGGACTTGCTCGGCCATGCCATTGGGGAAACACGCCAGATTGTCGCGCGGCGTATCATCCATATTGGTCTGATAATCGGCAAGGAGCTGATCAACAACGAACTCAAAAATCGATGACACATGTTGGTTGACGCCGCTCGCATGGCCGCCTTTGAAATGGGTGATCTGGTGATCAAAATCCTGGGCTAACACGGTATAGATGACCGCTGTATGCTTGAAAAATTCGGTGTCCTGGTGGTCAGCCGGGAATAAATCCGGATTGCCGGAAATAAAATTCATGAAGTCCTGAGCATAGCCCTCTAACGTATCAAAGCTGCGCCCGGCCGCTTGTTCGCGATATAAGGAGATGACGGTCTCCCACGGCACCGACATGATCTCGGCATTATTGTAAATCATCACGCCCACGGGCTGGCCATCCACCAACGGGAACAACTTGTCCACGGATTGGTAGGTTTTGAGATAATTTTGCCCGCTGATCGTCACCGCGCTGTCTGCTGCCATGGCCACAGATTGCCGGTTCATCAACACAACTTCAGACGTCATGTCGCCCCACTTCCGTTTGTTTTTGCAACAATTCCAAACAAGGACACGCCACCAGTCCCCCGGCGCGAAACCCACTCAAGTCTTAAGGCCATGTTAACGTGTATTCGAGCAGGTGCAAGGACGACATGGCCAGCCGAGGCCCGGGAGAGGGGCCATAGTGGCGCGAAGGGCACAGCTAGTCAGACCCCGCAGAGCATAGTAAAAGAGCGTTCCTTGATCCCTTTTGGAGGCCCCTATGAAGATAATCTCGCTCGTTAGTCTGGTTGCGCTTTGTGCTGTAACTGCTTGTCATAAAAAAGAAAAAACTGATGTCGTCCCGGCTGAAAAGGGCGCGATTGGGGTCGAAAAGCTGGCCCTTTTCACATTTGAGTGCGGCACCATCGAGATATCTGATCTCGATGGTTTTTCCACCGACGGGGATTATGCGGGAATTGCCGATACATTCACCGATACTTGTTATTTGGTGCGCCACCCCAAAGGTGATTTGCTGTGGGATCTGGGCCTGCCAGCGGCCCTGAAAGAAGGCGAGCCGCAGGTCAATGGCGTGTTTACGGTATCGCTGGAGAAGACCATCACCGAGCAATTGGCAGAGCTCGCTCTGACGCCGTCGGATGTGGACTATATTTCGATCTCGCACAGCCACTTCGATCACTCAGGACAGGCCGAGCAATTTGCGGGCACAACCTGGCTGGTCAATGACGCGGAATATGAAGTGATGTTTGGCGAGGGCGCAGACAGTGCACCATATGAGGCCTTTAAGGGGTTGAAACGACAGTCTTTTGTTGGCGATCATGATGTCTTTGGTGATGGCACCGTGTCGATAATTGATCTGCCCGGTCACACCCCGGGACATACCGGGCTGATGCTGCAACTTGAAGATGCCGGCACAGTTTTGTTGACTGGCGATCTCTATCACCGAGCCGAAAGCCGCAAATTAAAGCGGGTGCCTCGGTTTAATTCGGATGAAGCGCAGACCCGTGAGTCGATTGAAAAATTCGAATCACTGGTGGCCGTAACCAATGCACGGGTGATTATCCAGCACGAACCAGACGATATTACGGGCTTGCCGGTGCTGCCAAACGCTTTGCGGTAGAGCATTGTATCGTTCACGGGCTATTCCTCGCTTCGCGAGTGGCTTCTATTTTTCAACACGTAATTCATATATGAGTTACTGGTCCAGAGGCCACAAATGTTTGACAAGAAAAGGAAATGTAAAGGTGGCTCTGATTTATTGCACAGACTGTGGAACTGACGTATCCGACAAAGCAACCAGCTGTCCAAAATGTGGATACCCTTTCCACCATTTGTTGCCTGGTGCCCAAAAAAATAAAACATTGGTAATAATTCTTGCCTTATTTTTGGGCGGGCTGGGAATTCATAAATTTTACTTAGGTAGAACTATGTGGGGAATTGTTTATCTGGTTTTCTGTTGGACGTTCATTCCCGCGCTTGTAGCTTTTGTAGAGGGGCTTATTTATTTGTTCCAGAGCCAAGCTGAATTTGATATGAAATATAACAGTTGACCCTCTCATATGGTTTCTTTTGCCTCAGAGCTCGTGGGCATTATATCGTTCACGGCTGATATACCTCCGTGGCGCAAAATCCTGCGGTGATTTGATTCAAATCACCCGCTACATACGCACCTCGACCTTAACTCGTGATCCTTCGAGGCTGCGCTACGCTCCGCACCTCAGGATGAGGACTTTCTGTCTTTTACCTCTCCTTTGGGAGAAGCCAGCGAAAGCCCTTTGCGAGCTGGTGAGGGTCGCTAGATCAAAAGACCCAAGAGCCGTGCCACGGCTCCGGCGTTATGCGCTGCCCCGCCGGAGCTGGTCGCTTTCGCGACTGTGTCGCGAAGCGAGCTGGCGTGAGGCAAATAATGAGGGATAAAATTTAATAATTTAAACATGTGGGGGCGGTTCTTGACTCTTCTGACCGGCGGTCTTATCTGGCGGTTGTTAGCAGATAGCTATGGCGAGTGCTAATTCG
>JAZGEB010000145.1:0-2676 GCA_036478515.1 Parvularculaceae bacterium
TAAAAAAGGTTCATTCACAACCGGCGTGACCACAGAAGATGTCAGCGCGAGAGACAGGTCGGCAAAATTAATCCAGCGGCTATCGAACACTTCGAGGAACACAGCACTGTCATAAACATTATCAACCGCATCGGCGACGACCATTTTAAAATTATATGTCAGCCCCGGCGTCACGCCAGTAAACACCACCTCAAAGACATCCGTATAGCCATCAAAAATGAAATTCGTGCTGCCGGCATTATCATTATAAAATTGCGAATTGTTCGAGGTTTCCCCGGTACAAACAACGCCGTCATTATTGAGGCCATTATTGACCGTGTTAATTGAAACATCCGTGCCCGATCCCGGCACGATTGCCATATTAGTTGTGCCGGTTAAATCACCACCGCTGATAAACAACGCAAACGCATCATTAAACTGACTACAGACATATTCTGGGTATTCTTCTGAGGCAAAAGCAAATCTGGCAAAAATCGTATTTTTCTGCGGTGTAATTTGTAGCGATAATGCGCTGGTATCGCGGTCGGCAGACGGGCGGATAGCGATCAGGTCAGCGTCTGGGGTGACCCCCGCATTTTGAACATCGGAACGCACACTGGCCGCCGACCCAAAATTATTGCCGCGCCCGGTCGAAACAAACACCCCTTGGTTGATGCCAACAGCCGCCGTACCACCGGTAAACGAGCCTTGTTGCTGGCCTGCCCCAGCAACGACGGTGACATTGGAAATGTCGATGCTGGCCCCTTCCAAGATGGTTTCGATCTGGAGCGCCGTGGCATTTTCATTAGCGCTGATTTGAGCCGCCGCTTGGCCGCAAACGAGGAGCAAGGCGCACACAAATGCGGGCATCAACCGCGCAATGCTTATTCCCTCGAAATATTTTGATCGCATCGACCCAACCCCTATATGGGCGGATTTTAGACTTTCAGGGTGCAGGAATGATTAATGTCATCGCGTTGAGGCACAAAAAAGCGCCCGGCCAGGAAAAAAGCCGGGCGCATTTATGCGCTTAGTTTACGCTTCACCGGGAGGGGATTTCCGGTGGTGAGGGCTTTGGGATCTTGAAGCGGGGGGCAACGCTGATCCAATAATTCTTAAGCCGCTCTCACACTGTTACTATAACGCCTCAATCGCAAACTAATCAAGTTAAACTTCAGACATTTTACTGGACTGTGACCTTTTTACACATTGTTTTATCCCCAAACTCAACGATCGCGCGTGAAAGCACCACCAGCGTCAGGCACCCGGAAGGTATTTGGCGAAATTTTCGTGCCACCAACCATGTTACTCAACTCCACCACGGTGACATCGCCCCGCGGCCCTTCAACTGCCCAGCGGCGCAAGCTCAGCTCTGGCGCTTCCAGCACAAGGATCAATCGGCCTTCGGTTTCCTCATCATCAGAGCTGAGGGTCAGGGCGACAGAATTGTGCGTCCGCACGACGCCTTCGAGGATCGCATCTTTGGTTTTAATCTTCTTGCTGAGCAGAAATTTAAGCGGCGTCTTGCCTACCGGATAACTATCCGTGGTTTCCAGATCCGCATCATGAACATAGACAAGCCCTTGATTTGCAACAATTTTTAGCGGCGACGGCAGGTCATAATCAAACACCAAGCGCCCGGGACGAGCCATTTTCAAGGTTCCGGTGGTCAAATCACCATAGGCGTCAGTTTGGCTAAAATGAGCGGTCAGGGTCGTGATCCCTTGGATATAACCCGCAACAAGGTCGAAAATCGCCTCATCGCTCACGCCGTCATAGACCTTCGGCATGATTTCAGCTGGTGCGATATCAGAGGGCGATTGGATGACATCCGATCCTAAACCTTGAACCTCAATAATCTCTGGCTCAGCGATCGGTTGAACCGATCCATCACTCGCTGGTTGGGCACCCAAAAGGGCAGCTGTGACGATAAAATTGGCAGCGGCTGGGAACAGCATATTTTAGTCTCCTTTTGCGGCGCACGAAAGCCCCGCACAAATCCAAGCTGCGACCCTACCGAGCCCTGTGGGAGAAAGAAAGTTACGACAAGGGCAAAGTTGCGGCGGCGGTCACATTTGCGTCAGACGCTTACGCCGCATCCTCGCCGATCAGGACTTCGCGTTTGCCCGCATGGTTGGCCGGGGAGATAATCCCTTGCTCTTCCATCCGCTCAATCAAAGTTGCAGCCCGGTTATAACCGATTTGCAGACGCCGCTGAATGTAGCTGGTCGAGGCTTTGCGATCCCGGGCAACAATCGCTACCGCTTGATCATACATCGCGTCGCCAGAGGAGGTATTGCCGCCAATATCCAAGCCGAGCCCGGCGGCAAGGTCTTGTTCTTCCAACTCGGTCACCGCCTGAACATAATCCGGCTTGCCCTGTTTCTTCAGATGGCGGACGATTTTTTCAACTTCATCATCGGTGACAAAAGACCCATGCACCCGGGTCAAGCGACCACCCCCCGCCATGAACAACATATCACCTTGACCAAGAAGTTGCTCCGCACCTTGATCACCCAAAATAGTTCGCGAGTCGATTTTTGATGTTACCTGAAAGCTAATCCGGGTCGGGAAGTTGGCTTTAATCGTGCCGGTAATCACATCAACTGAAGGACGCTGTGTCGCCATGATCAAATGGATGCCTGCCGCGCGCGCCATTTGCGCCAATCGCTGCACCATCGCTTCAATATCTTTGCC
>JAZGEB010000146.1:0-5812 GCA_036478515.1 Parvularculaceae bacterium
CGACAGACATTGCCCATCGAGGCGATATAGCAGCCATGGTTTTTGACCATGGGCGGCATCGCAAATACGGGCAGCGGCATTGACCCAGCGGGGCCGAGCAGGAGAAATTTTTCTTTGCGGACGGCTGTTTCCAAGGGACAGCCAAGCTCTTGCCAATTGGGGAATAATTCATCCATCGCAATCGGGTCAACCACCGCGCCGGACAGAATATGCGCGCCAACCTCAGAGCCTTTTTCGACCACGACCACCGAAATTTCCTGACCGGTTTCCTTTTCCAATTGCTTAAGCCGGATCGCCGCTGAAAGCCCGGCAGGCCCAGCCCCCACAATCACCACATCAAAATCCATAGCTTCGCGATCAGACATTTATTGTATCCTGTGGGTTACCTGAAAAATTCGCGTTCATTGTAGGGCTATTTCTCCTGTCTTTCAAAGCGTATTCCAGAGACCCGAGGGCCTTGATAGATGAAGGCTGATACGTTGTTATTTGCATCTTTGACAAAGACGAGATGAGCGCCTTTTTTGCCACGCCGAAAAACATCGCCTGACACCGGCGATAGATGATGATCACCATCGCCGTCTATGCCCCGAACCCAGAGGCTTTCTTGGCCCAACTCTATGGTTAGCACATTATCAACTTCGGCACTATAAAATTGCCCCGTATATTCAGCCAACTTAGGTGCCTCTAACGCCGGACGAATTATCTGCCTCGCCTGTTGTTTGTTCTTGGCGGATGCTGGCGCTAAATAATTTGCCAAATAAATATCCGTGATCTGATTGGCCAATTTGGTCGGCTTGGCAGCGCTGGAATTACACAAGATGGCAACCGTGAGGCGATGCTCGGGGAAACGCTGGAGCCGGGCGCGATACCCAGCTAAGGAACCACTATGGGAGATTTGTTGAAGCCCGCGATAAGGTTTTAATTTCAAGCCAAAACCATAATCCGTTGCCGTACCGTCGTTAAGGCGACCCGTGCTTTGCATTTGGTCGATCACGCCTTGTCCGCCCAGCAACTTATTTTCATAAAAATTTCGATCCCACCGGATCAAATCATCAATATTGCTATACATACCGCCAGAACCGACGACATCCAAAGTGACATCAGCCCGGATATATCCGCCATTAGGGTTTGGTGTATGCCCATGGGCCATATCGGCGATTGGGGATTTGTGATCGTGCTGAAACAACGTGTCGTTCATTGCCAATGGGTCAAAGATATTTTCTTGCGCAAACCTATCCAGGTTGCGGCCCTCGAGCGCGCTGACAATTTGTGAGATCAGAAAATAAGCTGAATTACTATAAGCATATTGGCTGCCGGGCGTGAAATTAAGCCCCTTCTGCTGGGCCAAAATATCCATGATCATCGCTTCGGTAATGACCACCTCATCGAACCGACCGGCCAGCCTTAGCAAAACAAAAAAATCGCGAATACCGCTGGTGTGATGGAGCAATTCGCGCGTCGTAATATCATCGGCATAGGCCGGCAGCTGCGGCAAATACGATCCCACCGGGGCGTCAAGGTCGAGCTTGCCCTGATCAACAAGGATCATCGCACTCATCGCGACAACCTGTTTTGACACCGAGCCGGTATAAAACACCGAAGCTGGCGTGATCGGGATATTTTTCTCAAGATCGGACATGCCATAACCGGCGCGGTGAAGCACCGTACCCTGATAATCAACACCGACAGCACAGCCCTGAGTTTGGTCAGTGAATTGGTCAAACAGCGCATCGACCAATTGAGATTGCGTCGCCCGGTCAGGCGTTGGGCGAGGCCCATCGGGGCTAGCGCAGCCAGCTAATATGATCAAACTAATAATAAAAATCTGGTGTCGCATCATGCCATCCACCCCTTCACTCTTGCCAGACTACCAGCGGCTCCACGCCAGATTCAACTGTGCCATGCAGCGTGCTTGCCTGATCTGACCGGCCGCGCCATGATAGGGTATGACATCTCCTGATCAATATTCCCCCGATGCCTTGCGCGCCCTGCTTAGCTGGTATGCCGAGATGGGCATCCAAGACGTCGTTGGCGATACGTCCTCGGATATGCGCGACTGGGGGGCAGCCCCAAAACTGGCAGCTCAGGCGACCAAAAAAACACCTCCGCCCAAACCAGCAGCTGCAACCCAACCCGCACCAATCCAGCCGCTTCAGGATATGGAAACCGGCGAGGCGATTGCGCAAGCGACAAAACTGGCCGCAGCAGCTCAGGACATTGCGGCATTGCGTGAGGCAATACAGCAGTTTGAGGGCTGCCCGTTAAAACCCGGCGCCCGCAACACCGTGATTGATGACGGATTTTTTGGTGCGCCGGTGTTGATTTTGGGCGAAGCGCCGGGGCGCGATGAAGACAAGATCGGCAAACCCTGTGTCGGCCACGCTGGGCAACTTCTAGACCGAATGATCGGCGCTATCAATCTTTCACGCCACGATGATGATCGAGATAAAGCCTATATCGCCAACACAATTTTTTGGCGGCCGCCGGGCAATCGTGCCCCCAAGCCAGACGAAATCGCCATTTGCCTGCCATTCGTGCATCGGATCATTGATCTGGCAAAGCCGAAGCTGATTATGACATTGGGCAATGTACCGACCCAGGCCTTGTTTCCAGACGCGCCGGGGATCACCAAAGCTCGGGGCAAATGGCGCGAGTTCAACACCCCCAGCGGGCAGGCCTATCCAGTTTTACCCTTGTTTCATCCAGCTTTTCTCTTGCGCTCGCCACAACAAAAAAAGGCCAGCTGGGCCGACTTATTGGCGGTAAAAGCAAGATTACACGCCTAGCGCAGCTGTTTTTATTCACGCCCTATTAACCATTGCCCCTTCAAAACGCGTTACCACAATGCTAAGATTCAATCGTTGTTTTCAGGGGGATACAAGTGACTGAAATATTGGAGAGCAAAAGGCTCGTAATGCGTATCACCATTTCTTTCATCGCGTGCTGGGTGGCTATTTGTCTACTGGCGACAACCGCAAACGCACAAATGATTGCCCGGCCTTTGAGCGAGGAAGATGCCGCAAGATATACGCGGATTTTTGCAACTCAGAAATCTGCCAATTGGGCCGCTGCTGATCGGGACATTGCGGCGCTGCAAGACCGCGTATTGATGGGTTATGTCCTACGCCAGCGCTATATGCACCGCACCGGCTATCGCTCAACCTATCGCGAACTGGCCAACTGGCTTGAGCTTTATGCCGATCATCCATACTCGGCGAAGGTCTACAACCTAGCTCGTGCTCGCCGACCCAAAGGCGCAACGCCGCGCCGCGATGTCAAACGCAAATGGCGGGTCGACAGCCCGCAAAAATTACACCCCGAATTAGCCGCCGATTATTATCGCAATGGCCGCGAAGATCACATTCGCTGGATCGAAGGACGGGTGCGCTGGTACAATGCCGATGATCGCCCAACCCAAGCGCTCAACTTCGTCAATGCAAAGCGAAAAGATTTAACCGAAGCGCAATATGACCGGATCACCTCATGGATCGCCGCCTCATATTATTACAATGGGGTTTATAATAAAGCCCGCTCCCTGGCGCGCCAGTCGGCCAAGCGCAATGGCGATAAGGCAGTGCTGGCCTATTGGATTGCTGGTCTTGATGCTTTTCGAATTGGCGAACATAGTGCTGCCACGGACTATTTCAGCGCCATGGCCGCTGTGCCATGGCAGGATGATACGTTGCGCGCTGGTGCCGGGTTTTGGGCCGCACGCTCTGCCCTCATTGCCGGTCGCGAAGACTTAATCGTAACCAATCTCGAGATTGCCGCCCAGTTTCCATATACATTTTATGGCCAGCTAGCGCTGGGTCAATTAGGTCAAAAAGCCAGCTATAACTGGATCCGCCCAGACTTCACGACGGACCAATGGGCGCGATTGGAAAGTGCCAGCCCACGGATGAAACGCGCCGCAGCCCTAACCCAAGCCGGACAAGACGAATATGCCCATACCGAAATTCGCTGGGCCGTGGGCGAATTACCGATTTCCTATGATACTGATATGTTGGCCTTAGCTTTTGACCTTGGCCTGCCGGCTGCGCAAATTGATATCGCCATCACCGGCGGCGCAATGGCCGGGCGAGCGCCGCATCTGGAAGCGGGGCTATTCCCGACCCCAGACTGGCAGCCAAATGGTGGATTTACCCTTGATAAAGCGATTATCTTTGGCTTGATCCGACAGGAAAGCAAATTCAAATCTGATGCTAAATCCCGGGTTGGGGCGGCGGGCCTAATGCAATTAATGCCACGCACCGCCAGCGCGATGGCCAAGGGTGTGGTCGCTTATGACAATTCAAGACTGTACACGGACAAAGCCTATAATATGCAACTTGGGCAATCTTATGTGAACCGGCTCTTGACCCGTCATACCAATGGCGACCTCTTCGAGATGGCTCTTTCCTATAATTGGGGGCCGGGCAATGTTCGCCGCTTCAAAGCAAAAAGTGGCATTGCCGACCAGCTGTTAATGCTGGAAAGTATTCCCAACCCTGAAGCCCGAGATTTTGTTGAACATGTGCTTCGGAACATGTGGGTTTACAGAGCAAAATTTGGCGAGCCCGCGCCAAGCCGCGATGCAGCAGCGGCTGGCGGCAAAGCGATTTACCAAAGCGTGACCGCCTTTCGGCCCTGAGGCGAATTGGTCCATGAATTGCAACGCCCAATAGCTAGCCTAACGCCCTTGATCACCTCATCGACCCCACAAGACATGCCATGAAAATCGCCTATTTCTCTCCTCACTGGCCGCTTGGCGCCAGCACCCCAAATGGGATCGTGACCGTATTGCATCACACGGTGCCCGCCTTACGAGCTATGGGACATGAGGTTTACATTATTACTTTAAATGGTCCAAAGGATCATAATGACCCGTACTTAATTGTCGGGACGACAGCAAAAACAGGGCCGCTACAAAGCCTCCTATCAGCGATAAAGTTCAAACTTAGTCCGTCTACTGCTTTTTATAATATGATGTTAGATCAAGTTACCGATCTGTTTGCAAAATTGCATCAGAGGGTTGGCCTTGATGTGATCGAAATGGAGGAATCTTTTGGCATTACCAAAGATATGAGCGACCGCCTCCCTGTTCCAATTGTATTACGCTTACATGGCCCGTATTTTAATGTTGAGCGAGAGGGGGAAACCGCTGCTGAGCGAAAGCGGGCGGATTATCGGATTGTCCAAGAAGGCAAAGCCATCCGCAAGGCGATGGCTTTGAGCTGCCCTTCAAAATATACGCTAGATCATGCTATCAATCACTATGGTGGTACGAACGCAAAATTCTCGCAAACCATCCCCAACCCAATCCCTGCCCCTGATGACGCTCAAGTCTGGCAGAGCGAGCAGGCCGATAAAAACCACATTCTATTTGTTGGTCGTATTGATCGCGCCAAGGGGGCCGATATCGCCATCAAGGCCTTTGCCAAACTAGCTGGAACTAATTCAAGCTTAACTATGACGATTGCTGGTCCAGATAAAGGGGTTGTAAGTCCAGACGGACGGCGGCGCTATTTTCAAGATCTCCTCGCTGAATTTGTCCCTCCAGCATTCCATCACCGGCTAAATTTTCTGGGACCCGTCGCTTTCAATGACTTGGTGACATTGCGTCAACAAGCCAGTGTGACGATTATCCCATCGCGTTGGGAAAATTTTCCCAGTACAGTTGGCGAAGCGATGGGGTATGGCTGTCCTATCGTTGCCTCGAGAAGTTTTGGCATAAAAGAAATGATCGCCCATGGAAAATCCGGGCTCTTGGTGAAACCGCGTGATGTCGATGCTCTTAGCACCGGCATTGAGCAAATTCTAAACGACCCGCTTG
>JAZGEB010000147.1:0-2189 GCA_036478515.1 Parvularculaceae bacterium
GATTTGCTCATGAACAGGGCATAGACCGCCCCGTCAGCATAATGGTCGACCGGTGTCAGGTAGCCACCGAAATGATATCCCGCTTCCATCGGATAAGCGAAAGCGGCAACATTGACCACAACAATGCCAATGATTGCCCAAGCGCGGATCAAATCCGGCAATATTGTGCGCCCATCACGGGTTAAACCATCAGGATCATGTGCGAGTATGTCATCTGTCATTTTAGCCGCCTCTTTGAAGACGGTTGTAAAGCACACTTTACAATAATGCAAGCCAGCAGCGACCGAGCCCAAAATTCGCCGCCGTGATCATCAGCGGCGCAGACCCGCCATCAATTCGGCATCGCCGTGAAATCTGGCAGATCAATGATGATCTCAGTTACCGCCTGTGCTTCACCGCGCATAAAGGTTTCAATCGCTTTGGTGACTTCCGGCGAGGACATAAACAGGTTGTGCCCGGCATTGACGACCGTAATCAGTTGCCGGTTTCGAAGACCCGACACAGCCTCGCGCTGGCTCTTCAGATAAGTGCGGCCGTCCAGTGTGCCGCTCAAGAGCAGGACCGGCGTATCCGAGATCGGTTTTTCGCGGAACGCTTCTGCAAGCACCAGCGACGGATCAACATCTTCCAGTTCCACCGGCTGGTTGAGATGGGTCGCAAGCAGCGAAGTTTGCGCCTGCTCAAAAATCAGCGCGCGCCGATCATCACTTGTGCCAGAGGCGATATCCATCAACACAGTCATCGGGCGATAGCTGATTGCTTCATTCGGAGAATAAAACCGCGCTACTAATCCGGCGACGGGGTCGGTGAACCCGGCATCCATCGCTGTATAAAGATGCACCAACATCGCCGCGCGCGATGGATCTGAAATCATTGCCGATGCGATCTGCTGCATGTCGCGTCGCTTGAGCAGAAATGGGCTTGCGGTGCCATCCGGTTGCGGGATTTGCAGCATCACCGGCGCCGTCTCAAGCTGGTCATGAACGCGTCGCATCAATGTTTTGATATCAGGAAACATGTGTTTCGCCGCTGGCTGCGTATTGATGGCTTGTTGCAGTCTTGCAAAATATTTATCTGTCCGCGCAGGAAGTTTGATGGTCTGATCAAGCCCTTCAGCACTGGCGATCACGACGCGGTCTATGCGCTCATCCATCTCTTTCAATGCCGCCAGCGACAGGTGCGAGCCGTAGGAAATGCCCCACAAGGTGATTTTGTCGGCGTTAAGATGAAGGCGCAACGCTTATGGAAGCGGGCTATCATTTCGGTGGCTACCTGACACCGGTCGACCATTATGCTGACGGGGCGGTCTATGCCCTGTTCATGAGCAAATCCTATGCGCTGTTCTCGTTCATGTTTGGCGCTGGTCTTGGGTTCCAAATGCAATCAGCGGCGCGCAAGGGCATAGCCTTTGGCCCGCGCTACAGCCGCCGGATTATCGGGTTGTTGATCCTTGGCTCATTGCATTTTGTGTTTTTTTTCACCGGCGATATTCTGATCACCTATGCGATCCTCGGGGCGCTGCTTTATCGCTTCCGCCACACCGCGCCAAAGAAGCTGATGATTGTCGGGATTATTCTAATTGCCATTCAGGCGCTGATTTATGGCCTGATCACTGCGGCGATCTGGCTCGGAACAACTTTTGCCCCGGATGATATGCCAACCACCGAAGCGATGATGATGGAAGCCAATCTTGAAGTTGCCGCCTATCAAGCCGAAACGTTCTGGGCGGTGGCGCAGTATCGGTTCAGTCAATTCTATATCGCCCCTCTGGTCGCCCTGATCCAGGGTTTCTCAGTCCTTGGCTACTTCCTGATCGGCTTGGCTGCGGTTAAGGTTGGGGTGATTAATAACCCGAGCGCGGCTATCTGGAAAAAGCTTCGCCATTATGCTTTGCCGATTGGTTTAGCCGGGAATATTTACGCTGCTTGGCTGATGAGCACCGCGCAGAATGGCTTCACGGATGTTCGGTTTTTTACCAGCATGACGATTGTCGGCATTTTTGCGCCGCTCTTGGCCTTTGGTTATGCCGGGCTCATCGCCGCTTATGCGGATGGCCCCGTAACGCCGATTAAGCGGTTCTTGGCGCGCGCGGGCAGTGCAACCTTGACCGCCTATTTGATGCAATCGGTGATTTTGTCTTATATTTTTTCCGGCTACGGATTAGGTCTCTATGCCCAGCTTGGCGCGGC
>JAZGEB010000148.1:0-2278 GCA_036478515.1 Parvularculaceae bacterium
AGTCGCTGGCGGTTGTAGGACCGTGACAAATATATAGGTGAGAGCGCTAAGGCTCCTTATCTATTCTAAACGGAGCTTTGGCGCATTAGCCTTCCCTCCCGAATTGCTTACTTCCGGGGCACCCGGAGTAAGCCCCGCTCGCGCAAATTTTGCGGCGAGACGGGTTTGCTTGGACTTTTACGCCCCCCATTTAAAAGGAACACCCGATGGCAATGAAACGATCTACCCGGATAAAAACCTCGCTTAGCAAGCAAATTGGCAGGAGCCATAGGACCGAGCACCAGACCCGGCTTGAAGCTATCCGGCTGGAACAAGAAGAGTTGAAGCTGGCGATACAACGCGCCGCCTTGGAGAAAGCGACTTCTGTTCCCTGTCAAAAATGCGCGTCGCAAGCCGAAGCCATCAAGCAAGCCAGACAGGAATGGGAGGCTGAAAACGCAGCCGAAACGGATAAAGCCCAGCAAGAATTAGAGGGAATGATCGCAAATATTGTGACCCATAGACATAATGAGGATGAGGATAAGGATGATCGTGAGCGTGAGCGTGAGAATGAGAATGAGGGTGTGCGCGGCGGGATTTTTCAAGGCGAGGCGCAGCCCGATGGTTAAAACCAGATCTCCTGCAAATACATGCTATGGGGCAGCGCAAAAATGTGGAATAAGAGCCAACCGGTTGAGAATATTTTTGCTGGCAGCACCAAAGCTTTGCGCGCCGCGCCAACCATGAACCCGAGCACAAACAACACTTGGTCCGTAATCAGACGATTGGCCCAATGCTCTAATCCGTCAAACCAAAAGGCCACGCCCTGCCCGGCCAGCCCGAGTTCGAGATATATCTCGATGATCTCCCACACCGCCGAGACCGCCAGGCACCAGACCAAAGGATGGCTAATCGGCTTGGTAAATTTTTGCACAATTGCCAAAAAAGTGACGATACCAAAGCCGGACAGAAAATGGATCAGGCTCCACAAGTCAAACAGGGCAACGGATTTGTGGCCAAAAATTTCTGGTATGAATGAGATAAGGCGCCCTCTTTGGTCTGCTCGATCCACTTCAATCCAAGCGGCAGCGCTCATCCTATTGGCATCCTCGCCAAAAGAGAAGCGGTTGTCTCACCCCGAACCTAATCCACAGGCGTTTTGCGTTGCCGCAGTTCAATTCGGGTGCCAAAAAATTGATCGAGCCACGGAACGTAAAAGCCGTAATTGCCTTTCCACCTGGTATGATGCGCGGTGTGGCGCTGACAGGCAGCTAAAATTGCATCGGTATTTTTGGCTGGAAAAATCGCGTAATTCATATGGCCGATAGAATTGGCAACAAGACTGATCATCGGAAACACAATGATTGCAATAATATCCAATTGCCACACCGGCATGATCAAGAACATCACACTGGAGACCATCAGGGCCTCGCCCCAATGAAAGCTATAGGTGGAAAAGGGTGTTGGGGTGATCGAGCGATGATGCACTTCATGCACATTTTTATACAGCCAGTCAGTGTGCAACAGACGATGGCTGGCATAGAAGTGGATTTCATTCCAGACGATCAATATAGCAAGATTAAGCAGCACCATGCCAAATCCGGGGAGCCAGTTGAGGCGAATAAAACCAGCGCGCACCGCGATCACCGCGCCAACACTGTAAAGAGCAAAGATCGTGATCGACCTGAAGGAGCGCAAAATTTCTGACCGTATTTGATTTTTTTCCAACGGCCGGGTTTCGATCAGCGCGCCAATACCCAAAGCGGGCAATGTGCGCCGGGTTAAAACCAGCGCCAGCCCGGCATAGCCAAGGTAAATTGCCATGAAACCAAGCCCAACAATACTCCCTATCAGGATTAAGGGGGCGGTCTCGACAAATTGTTGCAGTGTATCCAGAGGGATCATGCGCAATCCACGCCTAATCGCCGTCAACATCCGGCATCCCGACAATATGGAACCCGGCATCAACATGGTGAGTTTCGCCGGTCGTCGATTTACCCAAATCAGAAAGCATGTAAAGCGCCGAGCCCGCAACGCCAACCGGGTCAGTATCTTCGCGCATCGGTGCCCAATTGCGCCCTTCGGACAACAGCCCGCGACCGCCGGATATACCACCAAGGGAAAGGGTTTTAATCGCCCCGGCGGAGATTGCATTAACGCGAATTTTTTGCGGGCCAAGATCACGCGCAATATAACGCGTCGCAGCTTCCAAAGCGGCCTTGGCCACGCCCATCACATTATAACTTGGCAACACCCGCTCAGACCCCAAATAGGTCAACGTGATCATCGCCCCGCCATT
>JAZGEB010000149.1:0-2287 GCA_036478515.1 Parvularculaceae bacterium
AACTGACGCCGTCCAAGGGGTCAAAACCGTTGGCCGCGCGGTGCGCCAGGAAGTCGATACACTCAACAGCCATGTCGATGATGCCCTCTCGCGCTTGGCCAGCGCCGAAGCGATGATCCGTCAACTAATTACGGCCATCGATACAGCGGGCACGGCGATGGAAGATGGCGCTACCGGTCTTGTCGACAAGGTTGCTGGCGAGCGCCAACAATTGATCAATCTCACTGAACAAATGAATGTCGAGGCCGATGCCTTTGCCGCCGCCATTGCCGAAAAGGCAAAACTTGGTATTGAAACCAATGAGACCGCCAATGCGCGTCTTGCGGGCGCAGAAAAAGAGCTCGAACAACGGCTCGCCAGCCTTGAACAAATTGCCCTAAAGGCATTTGACAGCTTCACCCAATTGACTGAGACCATGCAAGCGCAAGAACAGGCCTTGGATACAAGAGCCGCAGCGATTGACGAAAAAGCGCAAAGCGTAACCCGGTCGACCGAAGAAGCTAAAAAAGCCATCGCCGAAAATACCGACGCCATCAACGCGGCCCATGAGGCAATTGCTGAGGAAAGTGCCCGGCTCGAAAAATTGATCAGTGAACAACGCGAACGGGCGGACCGTCTGGCCGAAACAATTGCCAGCCATTCAGAAAAAATCGCCGCCGCCCCAGCTCCCGCCTTCACGAGCAATCTACCTGAAACCTCGATTTCATCGCCAATTGGGTTCAAGGCGATTGAAAATGCCGAGCCTGTCAGCCCTGAAGAACCTCAATCGACCCAAGAAGCTGAAGTCGAAATTCTGTCCAAAGCAAACCTCGGGCAAAACCTCGAGCCAAGCCCTGATCAACCGGCAAAAAGTTCCCGTGAAGAAAGACATAAAAAATCATGGGCTGATATTTTGAAATCAGCCGACACCGCGCCGTCCCCTAATGTCGCGGAGCAAGTCGCTGCAAGCGAACCAGCAATCGATAGTTTTGAGACACCGCCAGTCCCCGAACCGGTCGAGCTGAATATATCCGAAGACCCCTATGATCACACTTCCACGGCCGATGAAAATGATGTCATTCATCTCATCCGTCACATGCAGGATTTTACCAAGATCATGGAAGGGCGTCTTTTTGGCACGCCGCAACAAGCCGCGAGTGGCCGGTTTGAACGCGGGGAGCGCAATATTTTCGCCCATGGATTAGTCCGCCGGGATGAAATGGATGTTAAATCCCGGTTGCAACTTGAAGTCGCGCGCAGCACTGGATTTTCAGCCGACGTCTATGACTTCCTGTCAAAATTCGACCAATTACTCGAACCAACAACAACCAGTGCCGATAATCTGCTGGATGATTATCTCGGCTCACCTCTTGGCCAAGTCTATATTTTAGTCGGCGCTGCTGTTGATTATTTCGCTTAATCACCCTGCCAACTATCTTTTAACGCCCATCGAATGGCCAAAAAAGGCAGGGTGACGCGGCGGGACTTAATGGGCTAAACCTTTGCACATGAGCCTTATCCCGCATCAAAATCTTGGCGATGATTTCTACGACGTGGTTCATCCCGCCGATTTCCCCGAGACAGTTTTGCGCTACCGCAATGATCGCGCGGCGGCCTCTATCAGTCTTGAAAGTTTGAGCAAGCAAGATTGGCTAAAGCATTTTGGCCGCTTCGAGCCATTGCCGAATAATCTCGAAACACCGCTCGCGCTGCGCTATCACGGCCATCAATTTCGCCATTATAATGCTGATCTTGGGGATGGTCGTGGATTTCTTTTTGCCCAACTCAAAGCCGAAGATGGCCGGCTGCTCGACCTTGGCACTAAAGGCTCGGGCCAAACCCCATGGTCACGCGCGGGGGATGGGCGGCTCACTTTGAAAGGCGGGGTTAGAGAAATTCTGGCCACCGAGATGCTCGAAGCCCTCGGCGTCACCACCTCAAAAACCCTGTCGATAATAGAAACGGGCGAAGCGCTGACCCGCAGCGATGAACCCAGCCCGACACGCTCGGCAGTGATGGTGCGGCTCAATCATTCCCATATCCGGTTTGGCACATTTCAATATCTGGCCTATCACAACCGAACAGACGATATCGTCCGGTTGATCGATCATAGTGTCCGCTATTACTTTCCCCACTTGCAAGAGCTTGAAGGCGACATGCGGGTGATGGCATTTTTTGGCGAAGTGATCTCACGTTCTGCCCGGCTCGCCGCGGAGTGGCTGGCAGCAGGGTTTGTCCATGGTGTTCTGAATACGGATAATATGACCATCACCGGGGAGAGCTTTGATTACGGGCCATGGCGTTTTAT
>JAZGEB010000150.1:0-3101 GCA_036478515.1 Parvularculaceae bacterium
TTTGGTGTGTCATGATGGCGATCCCCTAATGGTTAATTTTTGCTAAAGTGACATAAATTGATCCTGATAGCCAGTTGCGGTAGATTAACTTTTTGAGGGGAAAAATGATGAAAAATCAGCTTGTTAGCAGACGCAATTTGCTCGCTACGGGAGCTAGTGCTTTGGTCTTTAATACCTATGCGCTTGCGGGACAGACCTATCAATCGCCGGGGATTTACATCGAGGAAACCAATATGGTGCCTTGGCAGATCCCGTCCGGTGAGACGCTGACATGTGTTTTTATCGGGCCGTTTTTTGACCGGGAAATGCCATCCCTTCTGGTGACCTCAAGCCTGGAGCTTGAGAGCCGGACAGCAGCTACGCATCGTGCTCAGTATAAGGAATTATTCGACTGTGTCCGGCAGTATTTTGGCCATGGCGGGCGCCGGGCAATTCTTGTAAATCAAGATGTGACCGGCGCTGCTGGCTTGGCAGAACCTCTCTCGATTGCGGATGATTTACAATTTTCACTGCTTTGCGTGCCGTTAGCACATCACCTTTATCCGGGCCAAACTGGATTGTTGCGGCAAATTTATGCCAACGCCTTGACCGCCTGTGAGGCACAACGCGCGATGTTGTTGGTGGATGGGCCAAGCCCGGCGCAGGCGGCTGCATGGAAATCATCCATCGTGTTACACTCACCTGATATTGCCGCCTACGCGCCGTTGCTAATACAACCGGGTTCTAGCAGTGCGCCGATGACATCTCTGGGGGCAGTTGCCGGTGTGTTTAATCGGATGGATCAGGCCAGAGGCGTGTGGAAAGCCCCTGCTGGTGCCGAGGCAGCTTTGCAGGTCGCTCCCGCCAACGCCTTTAGCACGAATCAGACGGAACATCTTACAGACCATAATATCAATATGATCAAGGCGTTTGCCGGCAAGGGCACGATGATATGGGGGGCACGGACGTTAGAAATTAGCGGCGGTGCGTATAAATATATTCCGGTCAGGAGATTGCTGCAACATATTGTCAAAAATATTGAACTTGCTGGCGCAGACAGAGCCTTTACTCAAAATGATCAAGCCACATGGGACAATGTTAAGATGGGGATCGGAAATTATTTCCATACATTGTGGCGTGACGGCGCTCTTGCTGGGGCCAAGCCCTCTCAGGCATATTTTGTTCGATGCGGCGTCGGCGAGACGATGAGCGCGGCGGATATCGCGGCAGGAGAGTTAATTGTTGAATTAGGCGTTGCCCTTTTAAGGCCCGCAGAATTCATCACAGAGCAGATCAAGTTTCAAATTTGACCTAAAAAAAAGACCGGCGATGAAGCCGGTCTTGAAGTTAAATGTTAGGATCGTCAAAAATTTAAGCGCGTGTCTTTTTGCGACGCCGCGCAAAGGCGGCAATGCCGGTGCCCATCAACAGGGCTGCGCCGGGCAGCGGTGTTTCCAAGGTGAGCAGGTCTTGCGTGCCAGCGGCGACCAAGACATTGAAGTTGTGAACTGGCAAAGTACCAGACTGGATCAGCACCCAAAATTCATTCGCCCGATCGCGCACAGCATCGGTCAGCAGGATGAAAGCGCCAGCGGTAAGGTCAAAATTGGCCGCGCCATCTTCTGCAATTTCCCAAATAATTATCTGCATTGCCGCGGAGCTAATGCCGTCAGCAAGGGCATATTGCGTAGTCATCATATTGCCAAAAGCTATGCCGAGGGCTTCGCGGTCGGCAAGACCAAAGTAGCTGTCACCAGCGGTAATCTCATGCTCAAGCGGCAGGGTCAGGCTTTCATTGACTTGCAAGCAAAAGGTCAGGAAATCGCGGAAGCCATCGTCAATAGACCCCATTTGCAACGAGAAAACCCCGGCACCAACGGTGCGCTCGGTGCCCGTATTGATGGTTACTGTCGCGCGCAGAGCATCATCGAGATAGACACTTGGGCCGGTGATCGGATTGTCCCGCACAGTGACAGAAGCAGCCGAGGCAGAACCAAGGGCAACGCCAAGGCAGGCCAATACAGATAGGGTTACTTTTTTCATAACAAACATCCTGAACAAATTATTAACTGCCCCTATTGGTGCAAGCCATGTGCCAGTTCTTGGCCCGCTTTTGGGATCAGGTATTTTGCGGTGAAGATCGTTTGCGCTGATGCCCCAAAGCGGCGTAGCTTGGTGGTTACAGAAGAATTTTCGGAGAATTATTCAACATGGCAGGTAAATGGTTTGATGAGCTTGAAGTCGGGCAGGTGTTTGACCACCCGATCAGGCGGACGATTACCGAGACAGACAATGTGCTGTTCACAACCATGACCCATAATCCGGCGCAATTGCATCTCGATGAAGAATATTGCCGGACCCAGACCGAGTTTGGCACCCGCATCGTCAATAGCTGCCTGACCCTCTCCTTGATGGTTGGGATTTCGGTCAATGATACGACGCTTGGCACGGCGGTGGCCAATTTGGGCTGGGACGATGTGCGTTTTCCAGCGCCGCTGTTTCATGGTGATACAATCCGGGTGGAAACCGAAGTCCTGGCTTTGCGGGCCTCAAAGTCGCGCCCCGATCAGGGCATTGTCACTTATGAGCACCGCGCTTTTAACCAAGAAAATAAGCTAGTGGCGATTTGCAAGCGCGCTGGCTTGCAAAAGAAGAAACCCCAATAAACCAAATAGGAGAAAGCCAGATGGCCAACCAACCTGCCATTCGATCCTTCCTGTTTGTCCCCGGTGACAGCGAGAAGAAACTCGCTAAAGCCATGAGCCTTGGGGCTGATGCGCTGATCCTTGATCTTGAAGATGCCGTTGCACCTCAGAACAAAACAGCGGCTCTGGCGGTGACGGCGACATTTTTGCAAAGCCATCCCGTGGCCGAGCGCGCGTCACAAATCTGGGTGCGGATTAATCCGTTGGATACTGAGTTTTATGATGATGATCTAGCGGCAGTGATGCCTCATGCTCCGGATGGGATCATGCTGCCCAAAGCCACGGGGCCACAGGATATTGAAACCCTGTCTAAATTGCTCAGCGCGTGCGAGGATAGTTTCGGGTTAGCGCGCGGGACGACACCAATTTTACCGGTGGCGACCGAAACAGCTGGCTCGGTATTGACCCTCGGGGATT
>JAZGEB010000151.1:0-9731 GCA_036478515.1 Parvularculaceae bacterium
AATGTGTTTGTTTATCAAGGCGAAGAATTGGGCCTTGAGCAAGCCGATGTGCCATTTAAAAATTTGCAAGACCCAGAAGCGATCAAAAATTGGCCCGAAACGCTTGGCCGGGACGGGGCGCGTACGCCGATGCCGTGGACCAGCGACCCGCCTTATGCCGGGTTTAGCGATGCCGAGCCCTGGCTGCCAGTTGATCCGCGTCACTTGCGTGACTCGGTGGCGAGCCAAGAACAAGACCCAACATCAATGCTGAATTTCACCCGAGCCTTGATCCGGTTACGCAAAGAAAGCGCGGCGCTGAAAATCGGTCGGATTAATTTTGTCGATGCCCCGGAGGGGCTGCTCGTGTTTGAGCGCATTGCGGGGGACGATCGATTTATTTGCGTGTTTAATCTTGGCCATGAGGCGATTAAATTCACCCCCGCTGGGCACCTCAAGCTGGTTTTTGCCACAGCTCTGCCCAAGAGCACCGATGGTCCCGCGACGGGGCCAGTGCCGGGTAAATTGCCAGTCTGTTCTGGCTATATCGCGACGTAAAAAATGATAATTTGAGCTTCCGAGTTATCCTGCGTAGAGTGGTCTCAACATTCATTTTGGAGACGCCCCCATGAAATTGACCAAGCCCCTATCCCTGTTCACTAGCGCGAGCCTGCTAGCCTGTCTTGTCACCCTGCCGATCAGCGCCCCGGCCAGCGCCAAAGAAGGCATGTTTACCCCTGACCAATTGCCTGAGATCGCGAAGGATTTACGCAAAACGGGGCTGAGATTGAAACCTGGCCAATTGGCTGATCTCACTGGATTTCCGATGGGCGCGGTGATTTCGCTGGGCGGTTGCACCGCCTCTTTCGTCTCGCCCCAAGGGTTGGTGGTGACCAATCATCACTGTGCGCGCGGCTCGGTTCAGTTTAATTCGACCGAAGAAAACAACTATCTCGAAAACGGATTTTTAGCTGCTAATTTGGGCGAAGAACTGCCCGCTGCACCGGGCTCCCGGGTCTATGTCACCACAGCGGTGACCGATGTCACGGACCAAGTGACGAGCGACATTGGCGCTGATCTGTCCGGTGAAGAACGGTATGCAGAAATTGACAAGCGCACCAAGGCCTTGGTTGCTGGGTGCGAAGCAGATGATGGCTTCCGTTGTCAGGTCTCGTCGTTTTTTGGCGGCTTGCAATATAAGCTGATCAAGCGCCTCGAAATTCGCGATGTCCGGCTGGTCTATGCGCCAGCTGATGCAATCGGGAAATATGGCGGCGATATTGATAATTGGCAGTGGCCGCGCCACACCGGTGATTTCTCCTTTTATCGCGCTTATGTCTCGCCAGAGGGAAAAGCCGCAGACTTTGCCAAAGAGAATATTCCCTACACGCCGGAACATACATTGAAAGTTTCAGCGGGTGGATTGAAAGATGGCGATTTTGTTATGGCCGCCGGCTATCCCGGCTCGACCTCTCGTTATGCCCGGCTTGCAGATGTCAAAAACACATTTGATTGGCAATATCCGACTTGGGTTGGCTTGCTTGAAAATTGGATTGCAGCCATCGAGGAAGCCTCGCCTGAGGGCAGTGATGCTCGGATTAAATATGAATCGCGATTGTCAGGTCTGAATAACTTTTTGAAAAACCTGTATGGCCAAATAGATGGCGCGCGGCGGGTTAATCTGGTTGGTCGACGTGAGGCCCGCGAAATAGAGCTGAATGATTGGATTGCTAAAAATGCAAGCGATGCGGGCTATGCCGAAGCGATCAGCGCGCTGGATAAATTGTCAGAAGAAACCGCCTTCGCCGCCCGGCAGAATTATTGGTATCGCAATGCCACACGGCCACAAATGCTCGGCGTTGCCAAGCGGCTTTATCGGTTAGCAAAAGAAAACCAAAAACCTGATGCGGAACGTGAAAGCGGTTATCAGGAACGAGACATGACCTTCTTTACCCAGCGCATGGAAGCGATTGAACGACGCTATGATGCGCAAGTCGATAAAGCCGAGTGGTTGGTGTTCTTGCAAGGCTATCTGGCCCAACCTGCCGATCAGCGGGTCAAAGCCTTAGATGATGCCCTCGGGCTCGGGGCAAATGTCGATATGGCGCAGCTCGCCAGCAAGCTTGATCGCTTTTATGATGAAAGCAAACTCAATGATGTAACTGCCCGTTTGGGGCTGATGAGCGCAACCCCGGAACAACTTGAAGCCAGTCAAGACCGCTTCATGAAATTGGCCGTGGCGCTTTATGAAACCGGCTATGCCCAAGAAAAAGCGTCCAAAGATCGCGCCGGACGATATGCCGTGCTCGAACCAAAATATATGGCAGCGATCATTGCTTGGCAAAAATCGCAAGGCTTTACCGCTTATCCAGACGCCAACTCAACCTTGCGGGTGACTTATGGCAATGTGCTTGGCGGATCGCCCAAAGACGGTTTGGTCTATGAGCCCTTTACCCGGCTTGAAGGCATTGTCGAAAAAGACACTGGCGAAGAGCCGTTTAACTCACCGAAAAAACAACTCGATTTGATTAAAGCCAAAGATTATGGCCGCTATAAATTGCGTTCCATTGGCTCGGTCCCGGTGAACTTTCTTTCAGACCTAGATTCAACTGGCGGCAATTCCGGCTCAGCAACGATGAATAAAAAAGGCGAGCTGGTTGGTTTGTTGTTTGATGGTACATTTGAAAGTGTAAATTCAGATTGGGATTTTGATCCGCGCACGACCAGAACCATTCATCTCGATACGCGTTATATGTTGTGGGTGATGGAAAAAGTGGATGGCGCGACGCATCTGATCGACGAAATGGATATTGTCAGTCGGTAGCTGGCAAATATCACGGGCGCTAAACAAGTGAGCAAAATCAAAGAGGATTAACCAGATGATCGGTTCAAGCAGTAGACATTCATGGCTCAGGCTTGCACCGATCTTACTCTGCCTTGCGATGCTCAATGCTTGCAGCACCATGGGGCTGAACCGGCATATCGATGCGACACTCAATAGTCCTGAGATGACCGGCACACGCTGGGGGCTGGTGGTGATGGACTTAACCGGCAAGGAGCTGATTGCGATCAGGCCGGATGAACGCTTTGCGCCAGCGTCAAATACAAAACTGGTTACCACAGCTGCGGCTTTTGGGTTTCTACCCCAGATCGATCAACCTTCAGTCCGGGCGGGCACCAGTCTGTGGCTGGTTGAAAATGAGACAGGGCCGCCTGACCTGATCCTTCGCGGCGGCGGCGATGCGATGTTATCTGACGCGCCAGATTGCATTGAACATTGCTTGTATCAACTCGCTGATCTGCTGCTTGAGAATAATATCACTAGCATCAATAATATTATTGGGGATGACCGTCTGTTCCCGGATGAACGCCACGCGCCGGGTTGGAGCTGGGAAGATTTACAATATTACTATGGCACCGCCATTTCGGCTCTAGTCGTTGATGACAATAGTTTGGCGTTAGAAATCATGAGCGATCCTGAAAGCGATCAAATACAATTGCGTTGGGAGGATGGCGATGCCATTTTCCCGGTAGTGAACCAAGCGACAATCACGCCGGAAAGTTTTGATGATGGGCGCAAGCGCGTGCGCATGTCGCGCAAAGGAGGCAGCAATTCGTTACGGGTCTATGGCTCTTTGCCCAAAGGAACACAAAGCTATGTCCAAAATATCGGCATTGAGGACCCGGCGCTGACCGCTGCTCAAAAATTAATACCCCATTTGATCAGTCGCAAAATCTCGGTCACCGGCGGTCCGCGAGCGCTACACCGAGAGCTTGTTCTGGCGGATGAACCAGAGCATCGCTGTTGCGGTGTGCCGCTCATTCCCCAGCCCGAGGGCGCATATATTGGCATGCTGTCGGCGCCGCCGATGCTCGATAGTCTGACGGTGATTAATAAGGACAGTAACAACCTTCATGCAGAAGTCGCTTTGCGGCGCCTTGGGCTGGTTGAGGGTGCAGGATCGAGAGAAGATGGCGTCTTGAAGATGCAACAAATATTGTCTCAAGCGGGGGCCTCTAAATCAGCCTATGACTTTACCGATGGCTCGGGACTGTCTGTCTATAATCGTATTTCCCCCAGAGCCATGGCCAAACTTGTTCTTTATACGGAAAAACAATCATGGGGAACGCAATGGCGCGAAACCTTGCCGATCGGCGGCGTTGATGGGTCTCTTGAGAAGCGCTTTAAAGATACTATTCTAGAAGGAAAAATCACCGCCAAAACGGGCACTCTAACAGGTGTCAACGCGCTGTCTGGCTTCCTTGAAACCGCGCGCGGAAAGACACTTGTTTTCTCGTTCTTTGCCAATGACCGGCCAAGTGATGCGCCATCGGCAAGAAAAAAAATCGATGCTGTCTTGGTTGATATTGCGCAGCGATATTAAAGCGAAATAAATACCTTACCCCGCGACCTTTGCGACCAAAAGGTGCCAAAATGACGACCTTACTTATTAGTCAGCCGGATTGTCAGCTCCATGATCCGATCTCCGGCCATGTCGAACAACCGGCGCGTTATGGCGCGGTCGCAGCAGCATTGGCGACCGAAGGGTTCGGCTTTCTAGAGCGGTCGATCGCACCATTGGGGCAATGGCACCAAGTTGGGTTAGCACATCCAGAAGAGCAGATGGGGTGGATAAAGCAGCGTGAGCTGGCGCGCCAAGAGGAAATTGATGGGGTGATGGCTCTCGACCCGGATACATTTTTGGGACCGGGATCTTTGAATGCGGCGCTTTATGGCGTTGGCGCGGGGGTTGCCGGGGTTGATGCGGTGATGGCTGGCGAAGCTGATAATGCTTTTTGTCTGGTGCGCCCGCCGGGGCACCACGCAGAGCTCAATCGGGCGATGGGGTTTTGTGTGTTTAATTCAGCCGCAATTGCAGCGCGCCATGCGCGTGTGGCCCATGGATGCGAGCGGATTGCTGTGGTTGATTTTGATGTCCATCATGGCAATGGCACACAAAATATTTTGTGGGAGGATGAGGCCGGGTTTTTTGCCTCAAGCCATGAATGGCCGCAATATCCGGGCACCGGAAAAGCGTCAGATCGGGGGCTTTATGGCACGATCTACAACCAACCGCTGGAGACCGGCTCCGGCTCACATCTCTTTCAACGCGCTTGGGGGCAAGAATTGCTGCCGGCTTTGCAAGACTTTGGTCCTGATTTCATTATCATTTCGGCTGGTTTCGATGGCCATATTGCTGATCCGCTTGGCGGATTGGCGTTGCGCGAAACAGACTTTTACTGGGTGACAGAGGCAATCCGGCAAGTCGCCCAAGATACTTGCCAAGGGCGGATCGTCTCGCTGCTTGAAGGCGGGTATGATCTTGGGGCATTGGGGAAAAGCGCCAGCGCCCATGTTAAGGCTCTCGCCAGACTGCCCGAAATCGGCTAACGCAATTATATGGCTGGAAGAATAATTACCGCACGACATGGACGACCGGATCTCTCCCGCGAGGTGAAGCTGTCCGCTGCTGACTATGGCGAGTGGTGGCAAGAATATGATCGCTCAGGGTTGGCCCCGGATCAAACCCCGCCGGACTCGCTGGTGTCGTTGGCTAAAAATGCCGCGACGATCCTGTCATCTGATTTGCTCCGGGCTTTAGAGACCGCGCACGCGATAGCCGGGCGCGATGATATTGTTGGCGACGCAGCTTTTGTCGAAGCACATTTGCCCCCGCCGCCTTTCCCGTTGATTAAAGCCGGACCGCAATTTTGGGGGGTGGCGTCTCGGGTGTGCTGGATGATGGGCTATGCGCCGGGGGATTTTGAGCCGGTCTCTAAAGCATGGCAGCGGGTCGGGCGCTTTACCGATCGGTTGATCGAGGAAAGCCAGCACGGCGATGTGGTGCTCTGCGCCCATGGTTATTTGAATTGGATGATTGATCGCGAATTGCGCAAACGCCGCCAATGGGCCATGGTCGCTCGAGATCGCGGCAATGATTATTGGTCGTGGCGCGCTTATTTGCCATCAGCGGTCGATCAGGTGGCGACCAATCCAGATATGACCCAAGCGACGATATGAAAAGGGACTAAAATGAGCGCTCAAAAAGATATTGCGGGCAAAAGCTTTGAAGAAGCGATGCGTGAATTGGAAGAAATTGTCAGTAAAATCGAAAGCGGTAATGCGCCCCTCGAAGAGGCGATTACCCTCTATGAGCGCGGCGCGGCTTTAAAGGCCCATTGCGAGTCGAAATTGAAAGCGGCGCGTGAAAAAGTCGAGAAAATAATGCTCGACGAAACCGGAGCCCCAAAGGCGCAGGGCGCGAAGTTTGACTAGTTTTGCCGTATTTTGGCCCGCACTGGCGTAAAAACGCCGCAAAATGCCCTGACAAAACCTGCGCGAGGGCTTGATTGCGCCCTTACTGATTGAAACATAGGGGATGTCACACTAGTGTCATGCAATTGAATTTGTTCACCAAAGGGGGCCACTCATGGCCATTTCCACGCCGCTGCTCGATCAGGTCAATATTCCAGCTGATTTGCGCAAATTAGCGCCGGGCCAATTGCGCCAATTGGCGGATGAACTGCGCGCTGAAATGATTGATGTGGTGTCGGAAACAGGCGGCCATTTGGGCGCGGGGCTTGGGGTCGTCGAATTGACCACAGCGATCCATTACATTTTCAATACGCCCGATGATAAATTGATCTGGGATGTCGGCCATCAAGCCTACCCCCATAAAATTCTCACCGGCAGGCGCGACCGCATTCGCACTCTACGCCAAGAGCATGGCCTGTCAGGTTTTACCAAACGCACAGAGAGCGAATATGATCCGTTCGGCGCGGCCCATGCGGCAACCTCGATTTCTGCCGGGCTCGGCTTTGCAGTTTCCAGAGATATGCAAGGCAAGAATGATAAGGTGATCGCGGTTATTGGCGATGGCTCGATGTCAGCGGGCATGGCCTATGAAGCGATGAATAATGCCGGTGATTTAGACTCGCGCCTCGTTGTGATCCTCAATGATAATGATATGTCGATTGCGCCGCCAGTCGGAGCAATGAGCGCTTATCTTGCCAGAGCCGCTTCTTCTGGCGTCTATACGGGATTTCGCGGCTTTGCCAAACAACTGGCCAAACGGCTGCCAAAATTCTTGTACAACAAAGCTCAGAAGGCGGAGGAATTCTCCCGCGGCATGGTCACTGGCGGGACGTTGTTTGAAGAGCTTGGGTTTTATTATGTCGGCCCGATTGATGGCCACAATATGGACCATCTATTGGCGGTACTCGAAAATGTTCGCGATATGAAAGACGGACCGGTCTTAGTTCATGTGGTGACGCAAAAAGGCAAAGGCTACGCGCCAGCGGAAAATTCCGCCGACAAATATCATGGCGTTGCCAAATTTGATGTCATCAGTGGCAAGCAGCACAAAGCCCAATCCAATGCCCCCTCTTACACATCCGTTTTTGCTGAAGCGCTGGTCGCCGAAGGCCGCCGCGATGATCGGGTGATCGGGGTCACCGCCGCGATGCCAGCGGGCACCGGGCTGGATAAATTCATGAAAGAGTTTCCGGACCGGACTTTTGATGTTGGTATTGCAGAACAACATGCGGTGACATTTGCCGCCGGGTTGGCAGCGGATGGGATGAAGCCATTCGCCGCGATTTACTCGACATTCCTGCAGCGCGCTTATGACAGTGTCGTGCATGATGTTGCCTTGCAAAACCTGCCGGTGCGCTTCCCGCTTGATCGGGCTGGCCTGGTTGGCGCAGATGGCGCGACCCATGCCGGGGCATTTGATTTAGCCTATCTTGGTTGCTTGCCGAATATGGTGATCATGGCGGCTGGCGATGAGGCTGATCTTGTTCATATGACCCATACGGCGGCTGAATTTGATGACGGGCCCATTGCGTTTCGGTTTCCCCGCGGCGAGGGCGTTGGCATTGATCTACCAGAGGTGCCGCAATTTCTCGAAATTGGCAAAGGCCGGATCGTCCGTGAGGGCACCAGTGTGGCGTTGCTCAATTTGGGCGGACGCTTATCAGAATGTCACCGCGCCGCTGATTTGTTGCAAGCGCGCGGCTTAACCACGACGATTGCAGATGCACGTTTTGCCAAACCATTAGACCATGACTTGATCAAGCAAATAGTCTTGCATCATGAAGTTGTATTGACCATTGAAGAGGGAAGCATTGGCGGCTTTGGCGCGTTTGTGTTGCATTATCTGGCCGGGGACGGCTTGCTCGACAAGGGCTGCAAAATCCGTACCCTGACATTGCCGGATATGTATCAGGACCATGCCAAGCCAGCAGACCAATATGACCAAGCGGGTCTGAGCGCGCAAGGCATAGCCAATGCCGCGCTCAAGGCGCTTGAACTGGAAAGCAATATTGCGGCCATCGTGACCGGTGATATTCGAGCCTAGAATGTTTCTGGGTCAACGACTTGCGAAATGATGCCCGGCATGAACCGAAATCCAAAATATCGCGCCAAGAAACGCCCTCAAAAACGCCGGGGTAAGAAACCGGTATTGCCGACCAAACTTGTGACCGGGGAGATAAGCGAGCTTGGCTTGCAAGGCGATGGCGCGTTGCATGTCGAAAGCAAAACTTATCATGTGCCGTTCACTGTTCCGGGAGACCGAGGCGTTTTTGCTGTTAGTGGCCAACGCGGCGTCATCGAAAATATCGAGACACCAGGCGCAATGCGTCGCCCGCCCCTTTGTCAGCATCATGAGAGTTGCGGTGGTTGCCAGGTGCAACACCTAGAGACTGATGCTTATCAGCTGTGGAAGGGCGGTCTTGTCCGGCGGTTTTTGCAGCGCGAAGGCTTTGGCGACGTTCCGATATTGCCGTTATTATCGTCTGGCTTAAACACACGCCGCCGGGCGGGGATTTCTTTGCAAAAATCAGGCGGTAAAATCATCGCAGGATTTCAGCAGAGGCGGACGAATTTGGTGATACCGATACAGGCTTGCGATATTCTGCACCCGGATATATTCACTAGTTTTGAAAAACTTGCAGCCCTTAGCGCGCCTTTTTTCACCGGCAAGACCAATTCGATTAGCGCCTTTGTGACGCTCACAGATACCGGTTTGGATGTTGATTTTTCTGGCGTCACTGAAGAAGCATCATTGAGCCTAGCGCAGCGCGAGGCAATTTCCAGCATCGTTCAAGAGCTGGGCTTTGCTCGGCTGACGTTGAATGGCACGCCTTTTTTGGCCCCGCGCACGCCAATTGTAAAGCTTAGCGGTATTCCGGTGGCTTTGCCGCCAAAGGCATTTTTGCAAGCCACCAAGGATGGTGAGGAAATTTTAATCAAGCTGGTGCGTGATTATGTCGGTGAGGCAAGTATGGTTGCTGATTTATATTCTGGCTGCGGAACATTTGCGCTTTCACTTAGCAAAGCGACGATTGAGCGCGGGGTGCAAAAAGGCTCTGTCTTTGCCGCTGATGCAACCGCGCCAGCAATCGATGCTTTGGCGCAAGCCGCCAGCCAATCCGGTCTTGGCGTGACGGCGGTTGTGCGTGACCTAGATCATCAACCACTGATGCCGCCTGAATTGAATAAATTTGAGGCGGTGGTGTTTGACCCGCCGCGGGCTGGGGCCGAGGCGCAAGCCAGCCAATTGGCTAAATCTGATGTGCCAAGTGTCATCGGCGTATCATGTAATCCCCAGACCTTCACCAGAGATGCGGGGGTTTTACGCGCTGGCGGCTATCAGTTATTATCAGTCCAGCCAGTGGATCAATTTGTGTTCACCCCCCATATAGAATTGGTCGGGCATTTTGGCAGGACTTAAAAAGCGGGAGAGACG
>JAZGEB010000152.1:0-2115 GCA_036478515.1 Parvularculaceae bacterium
GATCTGCAACATGATAGCCATCTAGGTCTGCATGGAACGAAGCAGATGTCATCTTTTCCAAGCGATCAGGCAGCGAGGTGGAGACGGCCCGCAAATAGGCGTTGGCGGTCGTATCGCCTATGGATTGTAGCGTGGTCTTGAGACGGAACGGGCGCGGTGCCCAATCGAGTTTTGGAAATACATCGCCAATTTTACCAAAAATTTGCGTTGCTGCTTTGATATTCCCTTTGGGCCCCTGCAGGGCCTTTTTCATCTGTTCTTCCCGGCGGAACATTGGGTAGCGGCGATAGCCTGCAAATAATTCGTCGCCGCCGTCACCAGACAAAGCGACGGTCACCGTTTCGCGCGCCATTTGGCAAACCAAATAAGAGGGCAGGGCAGAACTATCGGCGAAGGGCTCGCCATAGGCTTTCGCAATCGTGTCAATGAGGCTGTGAGCCTCAAGTGATATCACTTTTTCACGGTGGTCGGTTTCATATCGGTCAGCAATCATCTGGGCAAATTCACGCTCATCATGAGACGCTTCTTTAAAACCGATAGAACAGGTTTTTACCTTGCCTTGATGGGCATGGCTCATCGAAGCAACAATAGCACTGCTATCGACGCCGCCGGATAAAAATGCCCCAAGAGGGACATCAGAAATCATCTGGCTACTGACAGCCTTATCCAATAATTCGGTCAGTTTTGACAGGCTTTCCGCTTCACTCATCTGTTCGTCTGGCCGAAAATGCACTGACCAATAGGCTTCTGGCTCCGGTATAGAACCGAGGCCTTGGCAGATCGTTAGAGTGTGGGCAGGTGGGAGCTTGAACACATTTTCATAAATCGCTTTGGGATCGGGCACATAGCCAAGGGCAAAATAATCGGCAACCGCATCAGCGCGCATTTTTGCTTCAATCATGCCGCTGGCCATGATCGCATTTATGTCAGAGGCAAATAAGAGCCAACCATCTGGGGATTGGGCATAATAGAGCGGCCGCTCGCCCAGGCGATCTCGGGCTAGGGTGAGGGTTTTATCTTCCTTGTTCCACAGGCCAAAGGCGAACATGCCGAGCAAATCTTCCAAGCATGGCGCGCCTTTGATATTCCATAACTCGGCCAATGCTTCGGTATCGGACTTGGTGCGTAACGTCATTCCAACTTCGTCGGTTAACGCCTCACTCAAGTCTTGATAATTATAGATCTCGCCATTGAATGTCAGGACCGAGCGTTTATCTTGCGTGGTGAAGGGCTGCTGGCCGCCCTCAATGTCAATAATCGCCAAACGCCGATGGGCAAATCCGATACCGGGAGCATGAAAAAATCCCTCCCCGTCCGGTCCGCGATTAATCATCGCATCATTCATGCGTTGCAAGGCAGCGCGATCAACTTCGCGGGTGCCCTTCAAGTCAAATATTCCAGCAATGCCGCACATATCAGATATATCCCCAACTCAAGCGGGTGATCATAGCGATGCCCGACAAGATGGCCAAGACAGTTATTGGCGATGCTGATGAAGATGCATGCTGGACAACCGGTATTGGTGTCAGGTCATCTAGGGAGCGGTCCGCATAGCGTGTGCCGAGGCCCAGTAATGCAATCATAATGAGCGCAAAAAAGCCCCAGCCATAGACCAGATGATCAAACCCAACTGCGTGTTCCTTGTTGGTCCATGTGGCGATGAGGACGATCAAGGTCGCGCGGGTAGCATTCGCGATGACCGGTACGATGAGGCACAAGCCGACATAGACTAGACGTTTCTTCATCGATTTAAAACTGACCCAACTAAACAACGTACCGACCATGATCGTCGCCAAAATAAATCGTAAACCAGCGCAAGCTTGCGCGACTTCGAACTGGCCCGCTGGCGTGGTTAGAAAAATACCATCATCAAGAACCGGGATATTGAACAGACGCAGAGACAAGACAATAAAATCTGCCGTGAAATGCTGCAATAGAGGAACGATCTCGTCGCCAAAGGGAATCATGAAGCCTAAAAAAGCGAAGGCAAATAAATGCCGTTTGAACACCACGGGGCCGATCATTGCGCGCAGACCGAAAATCAGCATGCCGACAAATCCGATATGTTGCAGCAGGTTGATGTCGAGGGCTTTGCCAATGCTCATGATGAAGGCC